>DSCO01000008.1 GCA_011049045.1 Methanomicrobia archaeon
AACCGATCAAGGAGCTGAGAACGCCGATATTATGATGAGCACACTGGAGACGATGAGGAAGCAGCAACAGGATTTCTTCATTCACGGGAAGGCGTATATTCTCCACAAGCTCTCTCAGAAAGGGGAATAGATACCTTTTTTTAAAAAAATATCAACTACTGGAAAATACTTCGCACTTGTGATGCTTTTGGTGCAGAGTATCTTCTTCTGTCCACCATGCCATCGCCATTCGAAGCGGCGATTGCGGCGCGGCACGAGGGCGGGATTCCTGCATGAATGGGCCCGATGCGATTCGAACGCACGACCTCCGCCTTGTCAAGGCGACGTCATAACCAACTAGACCACGGGCCCCCGTATCGGCAAAGCCGCTTTTAATATCTGCGCCCCGCGCTTATAAATCTAAATGCTATGGGTATCCGATACTATCCGGTATCAGTGAAGAGTGGGGGGATTCGCGATCATGAAGAACGATAAAGAAAATTACGACTTAATCGTTGTTGGCGCGGGTCCTGCAGGCTTGACTGCAGGCATATTCGGTGCGCGGAGCGGTCTGAAGACGCTCGTGCTTGACCGGGGTATCTGTGGCGGGTTAACCAACGAGGCCACGCTGATCGATAATTACCCGGGGTTCCGGCGCATTGGGGGGATGGAGCTGGTGGAGCTGATCAAAGCGCAGACAGCAGACTACACGGAGATCAAGGAGCTGGAAGGCGTCGAAGCGATTGAGCCGGCTGGGCACGCAGTGCGCGTCGTTACAGAAAAGGGCGCGTATCGCACGCGCGCGATCGTGCTCGCGACGGGAACGAAGAAGCGAAAACTGGGTGTGACGGGCGAGGCGGAATTCCTTGGCCGCGGCGTTTCTTACTGCGCGACCTGTGATGGGTTCTTCTTCAAAAATAAAGCGGTTATGGTCGTCGGTGGCGGCGACTCGGCGGTCAGAGGCGCGTTATATCTGCAGAACCTCGGCGCAGAGGTCTCTTTGATACACCGGCGCGCGGAGCTCAGGGCTGAGCAGTACTTACAGACGAGTATGAAGAAGGCAGGTATACACATCTATTGGGATTCCATCGTGAAGGAGATACGCGGCGAGAACGTTGTGCGCAGCGTGCTTCGGTACGATAAAGCGCATGATAAAGAAGAGGAAGTCCCGGTCGATGGCGTTTTCATCTATGTCGGTGAGGAACCAGCCAATGCCCTGGCTCAGCAACTGCAGGTAACGCTCGATGCTTCTGGCTACATCAGCACCGACCGGGGGCAGCGGACGAGCAGGGCAGGTATCTATGCGGCCGGCGATGTCACGGGCGGTGTGCGGCAGATCGTGGTGGCGTGTGCCGAAGGCGCGGTTGCGGCCTCTTCTGCCCATGACGACCTTGTCGGATGACGGTCTCAAGCGATCGATCAAGCGAGCGATCGCGTGAGTGAGTGAGTTAGTGAGTGAGCAAGCAAGCGAGCGGAATAAAAATGCGAGCCCGGAATCGAAAGATACGTGAGATCGGAATCGACGAGGCGGGGAAAGGCCCGGTTATTGGCTCGCTGTTCATCGCCGGCGTCCAGTGTTTTGACGGGCTCGAACTGCTGGGTGTGCGCGATTCGAAGCGGTTAACTCCTGCCCGGCGTGAAGCGCTTGCCGCACAGATCGAGGCCGCGACCGAGGTGTTTGTGGTGGAGATGCGTGCGCATGAGATCGACGAGCGGCGCAGAGCGCGGACGATGAATGAGATCATGGTCGAGCGGTTTGCCGACGTGCTTACGCATTTTCTCGCGGATCGCGCGATCGTGGATGCCGCGGATGTGAAGCCCGAGCGGTTCGCCGCGAATCTGGGTGCGTGTTACCGGAATGCCTGCGGCGGTGAGATCGCGCTCATCTCAGAGAACAGGGCGGATGAGCGTTATCCGCTCGTCAGTGCTGCATCGATCGTTGCCAAGGTGCATCGGGATCGCTCGATACGCGCGCTCGAAGCGGAACTCGGGTGCACGATCGGGAGTGGCTATCCGTCCGACGCAAAAACAATCCAATTTCTACATACGCTACAGAAAGACCATGATTTTGACGACCTGCCCCACTACGTGCGCAGATCGTGGCGGACGGTTCAGTATTTATATACTCACAGCGGCTTTTAAGAATGAAATGGTGACCCCTAAGGCGGAAACGGAAGAGGGGAAGCATCACGAGGGGAAGGAAGAAAAAGATACCGATGATTATAACGAGACGGTCAAGATATGTCCTGAATGCAGCTCAAAGAATCTTATACGGGATTATGGCAGGGCGGAGCTCTTCTGTGCTCAGTGTGGTCTCGTAGTCGCAGAGAATATCGTTGATCTCGGGCCTGAGTGGCGTGCCTTTGATTTCGAGCAGATCTCAAAACGAGCGCGAGTCGGTGCGCCAATGACCTATCGAATTCATGATAAGGGCTTGAGCACGCTGGTTACCTGGTCGCCAACGGGTCAGGGCCAGTACAAATTAAAGAAATGGCAGCAGCGCACGCACATCGCGAACACGACCGAGCGGAGTTTCATCTTCGCGCTCTCGGAGATCGATCGAATGGCCTGCGCGCTCAAACTGCCGATGAACATTAGGGAAGCGGCATCGATGCTCTATCGGAAAGCGATGCGGAAACGGCTCATTCGCGGCCGGAGCATTGAGGGCATCGCGACGGCGATCCTGTACATCACCTGCCGGCAGTACGGCGTACCGCGCACCCTGGAGGAGGTCCGGGACATCTCACGCGTGGGTCAGAAAGAGATTAGCCGGGCCTATCGGTTCCTCTTACGCGAGCTGGATCTGAAAGTATCGCCCGCTTCTCCCGTCGATTTCGTGCCTCGGTTCTGCTCGTTGCTCGATTTGAGCGGCGATATCCGGTCCAAAGCGATCGAGATCATCAAGCGCGCGACAGAGGAGGAACTGACCAACGGACGAGGCCCCATCGGCATTGCCGCGGCTGCTATTTACATCGCAGCGATACTCGGCGGCGAGCACCGCACCCAGAAAGAGGTCTCAGATGTTACCGGCGTGACCGAAGTGACGATCAGGAACAGATATAAGGAATTGTCAGAGCAGTTGGACATCGACGTGCTGCTCTAACACGGCACACGCAGCCTACCTATCTATTAACCGAAAGCGCTTCCCGCAAACGTCTCATCACTGGTAAGGAGCGCTCGTGCCGCGAGCTTCGCAACCCGCAGGGGCTCGGGTATCTTGCCGTGGGTCGTGAATCGTTTGAGGAGGCGCACGGCATCGGCCTTCTCCAGACCCAGGAACCGTATCAGATCCTCATATTCGTCCTGTATGATCACGGGTGTTCGAGCGCCCAGCCGCTGATAGGCGGCGAGTCGTACGTCCCGATCGGCGGCGTCGAAGTGCCGGGCGATGTGCGCTTCCAGACCCGCCGATTCATCATAGGTCACGCAGATCAGCGGAATCAGCAGCTGCTCATAGACGTTCGTTAGATCAATGATATTGAACCAGCTGATAACGCAGCCGTTGAGCATGAGCACATTGAGGTCATCGCGCTGGAGCGAAGCAACGAGGCGCACTACCCCTGCTGTCGCGTCCATGCCCCCGACGGTGATGCGCGTGAAGCCCATGCCGTCAATGACCAGATCGGATCGCATCACAACGCCGGCGAGCACCGACTGCTCATGATCGCGCCGGAAGCTCTCGGCAATGCCCAGTACACGAATCCCTTTCTTATCCGGATGGAGTACCATGCATGAATTACACGTACGGGGTGCGCTCCCGCTCTTTTTGCTCGCGGTACCGCCGCCTGAAGCCGGGTTCGGCTTGCAGTCGCTCGAGCTCGTAATCCAGCTTCTCATCAAGCCGCGCCTGCTCGCTCGAGATGTACTCTTTGCAGAGTTTGTGCGTGGTATCCGAGGAGTACTGCTGCACACCAGCCATAATAATGGACAGATCAGCTTTCTGAGGCGCGATCAATCCGAAAGGCACGGGCGAGCCCCGGCCCATGAGCGCTTTGAGCTCCTCATCGAGCTTGCCCACGTCCAGGCCAAACCCGATCGCCTCGCTACCGCTGGTCTGCTCGAATTTGAGCTGCCAGATATGATCCGAGCTGGAGACGAACATATCGTGTCGCCCCTTTGGATTACGGCCGCTGAGCACGCGCCAGTCCGCCCTCTGCTTGCTCCTGTCCCAGTGCTCTTTCAATTTGCGGGTGATCTCCGCAGACGTCTGGATTCCCATGGTACCTACGTACGTACGTACGTGCCTCATTTAGTACTAGCGCGTTACGCACATAAATTTCTAGTCAGAACCGCTACGCTCTTACAGCCTGAAGAATAGAACCGAACCATGCTCGCGATCATCCTTGCAGGAGGCCACAGTAGGAGGTTACGCGCCGAGGAGCGCGAAAAAGCGTCATCACTATCGGTAGTTCGAGCAGCGGAAACGCGCGCAAGCTCATCGATATCGTTGTGGACAGTGTGCAGGGCTCACGGGTAGCCGAATTCTGCGTGGCGGTCACCCGGAATACGCCAAAAACCGCGAATTACTCTGAGAACCGGGGCTATAGCACAATCGAGACGCCCGGTGCGGGCTATATTGAGGATGTATGGTTCCTGCTCCGCAGCTATCCCGAATTTATCTCCATTACCTGCGATCTCCCGTTTGTGCAACCCGCGCATATTAACGCGCTCATCGACGCGTACGCCGTGCATCAGCTCAGTATCACCGGTGCCGTTCCGGTGGCCTTGTTACCTGCGGGCTTAACGCCCAGACATGCGTTCGCCCATAACGGCATGCCGCTCGTGCCCTGCGGGCTTAACGTGGTAACGAGCACGCACGAGTCAGTACCGTACATCTTCGACGAGCCGCTGCTTGCCGTCAATGTGAACACCAGGGAGGAGCTGGCACTGGCGAGGCGACTGGCGAGACACAACTACTGAAACCGCGTGGTGACGCTAGCGGAATGTTCGCCGCTGCACCATCACGCAAACGCCATATACGAATTTGATACCGTTCCGTTTGCAGAACGCGATTGCCTGCTCGGATTCCGAGCCCGGCTGCATCCACACCTTATCGATCCCCAGTGATTCGCATTCGCGCACGACCTTCTCCGTTAGTTCTGGCGGAACAACGGTCTCAACAACCGCGGGCTTCTCCGGGAGGTCGCTCAGTGAAGGATAGCACCGATCGCCCAATAGCTCATCGAGATTCGGATTCACTGGATAAACGGTGTAGCCCGCCTCCTTCAGGTCTTTGTAGACTTTATGGCCAAACTTCTCAGGATTGCCGGAAGCGCCGACGACGGCGAAGACGTTCTCTTTCCGTAGGAATTCCGTAACGAGCTCTGCGTTCATCCAGTCTCCAAAACGGGCTCCTGGTAATGATAAAGCGTGCCCTCGTGCAGCACCGCCCGGATGTCGTTCCGCGTCGCCCGTCGCACGACCCCTTTCACCGGATCCCGAACATGCCGCATATTCGCCGTTTCGGTGCTGATCACCACGAGATTCGCCCGCTTGCCTTCTGCCAGTACCCCTACCGTTTCTGCTTCATGTAACACCTGAGCAGCGTTGAGCGTGCACATCCGCAACACCTCCGTGTCATCGAGTCGAAAGAGTTTCGCGATGAACTCCATCTCCGTCAGCATATCGGGCGTATTGAGCATGACGTTATCCGTGCCGAGAGCAACGGTTAATCCCGCATCAAGCATCTGCTTCACCGGCGGCAGGCCTAGCCCGTTGACCAGATTAGCCCGAACGCAAACCACAGCAGCTATACCCTTCTCCTGCATCCGCTTGAAATCCTGAGGCGATGCCTTCAGTAAATGCACGATATAATCCGGCTCGAGCGCGAGTGCACCGTCAATATCATCTGCGGTCCGTTCACCAGCGTGCAGCGCGAACAGCTTGTCCCGGCACTTCACTTCTGCAGCTACCGTCTGCAAATCCTCCCGATCATGGTCTGCAACACTTGACATCCCCATACCATCAACCAGTGCGAAAAGCGCGTCAAGCTCATCCGCGCTCATACCATCCGCAGGCCTGCCCAATATCTTAGCACGCGGTTTTACACCACCGGTGTCGAGCTGTAACGCCGCTCGCAGCGCGTTCGCGCCACGAATGCCGCCCTCGCGGAAGTCCGCAAACAGCTGCGTGCCCGTAGCGAACATATCCGCAAGGGTCTCACGCATCGCGGTAACCAGCTCAGCGTAAGGCGTCTCCGCCAGTATCCGGTGTTTGAACCCCCCGGGACCCACGAGCTGCGCCAGCGGCAGAGCCGGTGGTTCCTTCGCTACGGTATCACCGATGTGCGTGTGCGCGTTGACGAACGCGGGGAGGATAATGCCAGAGAGTTCCGATTCCAGGTTCTCCTCGCTGAGCTCCTTGATAACGCCCTGCTCAACCACGATAGAGCCCTCTACCGCGTCAAAATCATAGCCGCGCACCACAATGCCCGAAAGTATCAGCTCACCTCGCTGCATCCAGCTCTACCACACCAAGTGTTGAAAGAACCGCAATGAGAAATACTTTCCGCTCTGTCCGGCTTCATTTGCCCGGCCGCAGGTTCAGGATCTGCGTTCCCGCGTTATCCGCAGATCCAGGACGACATGGTATTTCCGCGGACCGACCGAGCGGACAATCCGCTGCTCCTCGCTCGTTATTCGTAGGGACGCATCGAAAGCAGCGGCGATGAGCTCTTCCGCGCGTGCAAAGGGGACCGTAAACAGATCACGCGTGCTTCGCCCACGCGCCACGGCATAATAGTGGATCGTTCCCGCTTCTCGCTCTTCATCATCCCCTCCTTTCCACAACCGTAACGCGCGCACCGCGGCGGGTAAGAACGCATGGGCGGTCTCCGGCAACGGCATGAGCACACGGTCTACCCGGCCCTGCAGCTCAGCAGCCACTTTCACGGCATCGCCCAGAATAGGGATCACGCGTCCTTCGACACGGTTCAACGCTACATTCTCCTGCAGGTATGCAAACGCATGCGGATTCACATCGACGGAATAGATCGTGGCCTGCGGTTGCAGCTTCGCGATCAGAATAGAGAAGCAGCCGACCCCGGCGAACAGGTTGAGTACCGTTTCAGCTGGCGCGACCTTCCGGGCAATACGCATCCGCTCGTACGAGAGCCGCGGCGATAAAAAGACCTGTTTGAGGTCCGCCTTGAAGCGGCAACCGCTCTCACAATACGTGGTCTCCAGACTCGGGTCACCCCAGATCACCGTGAGATCCCGTGTCCGATAGCGCTCATCGGTCTGGGCGTGGAGTGGCACGGCCGCGATAGTGCGAACCTTTGGATAGCGCGTATGAAGCGCTTCCGCGATATGCAACTGCGCAGCCTGCAGTTCCGGCGGGATTCGAATAACGATGACCTCACCAATGCGGTCGAACGAGGTGACCAGCTTCGCGATACTGCGCTCGTCGAGAATTTCTGCCAACGCGTTCTTTAACTTCATGAACCGGTGCGCTCTGCGCGGCACGCGTCGCGAGCGACTGAGGGTGAGATACGCCGTTAAGTTAAATAAGATTGGCGAGATAGAACTGTATTGATCATCGTTTTATTACCGTAAAAAATGGCAGAAGAGTATTTCGGCATTCCACGCGACATACAGGCGTTCTTTGAGGACGCGTACGGCAAGACGCTGCTGATCAAGGGTCCGCCGGGTACGGGCAAGACCGCCTTTGCGCTTACCCTGCTCAGCATGCTCAAGGGAAACGGTGCGTACCTCGCTACACGCGTTGACCCCGAGACCTTATACCAGCAGCATCCCTGGATCAGAGATAAAATCGCCGCGGAGAACATCGTTGATGCTACCCAATCGGAGCGCGAGCGCGCGATAAAATCGCCCGGGGTAACGATCAAGCCGCTCAAATACAGCAACGTCCCCGATTTCCTCAAGGCCGTCTATACGCGGACGGAGCAGATGGAGAGCCCGATCATTATCATTGACTCATGGGATGCGATCGTTTCCTACACCGGGTACTATGAGCCGCGTGAGCGTGAGAAACTGGAGCACAACCTCTGCGATTTCTCGCGGAAGATGCGAACGAAGATCATACTGCTCGCTGAATATTCCGGTCAGACCGCACTCGATTACCTCGTTGATGGTGTCGTGCTCGTTGAGAGCGATATGAACCGCGAGCGCCGTTTGCGACGGATGGTGATGCAGAAGCTCCGGGGGATTCAGATCACCAATCCCGTTCGCCTCTTTACGCTCGATCAGGGTATCTTCAAAGCGTTCGCGGAGTTTAAGGCGCACATTCCGGTGAACCGCGAGAATCCTGCTGTCCCCGAACCGCTACCCGATCTCAATGAGCTGCGGATCTCAACCGGAATACCGAATCTTGACCCGGTGCTTGGCGGGTACGGCAGTTTCAATCGCTTTGACGGTGACTATGTGCCCTATGACCTCCTGGCACGTGCCGTCTCCGTCAACGCGCTCAACCTCGGCCGGGAACTTGTGCTCACCTTACACGAGCAGTTCGAATTCGTCGCCAGAATAGCGCCCTTTGTCCAGCCAGCGCATAAAGAGAAGATAAAGTTCGTCGAGGACCTGAAGGATTTGCCGGCGAAGATCGGAGGCGACCGAGCCCTCGTTCTCCTCAATCTCGAAGGCGTTGCGAACGTCGATCATGCGGTACGGGCGGTGCTCACGCCGATAAAGGAGCGGCGGTGCGTGGTACTCTGCTACGGCTGTAATGGTGGCGGACAGGGAAAAGATCTGCGTTCCATCACCGCGACCCATCTCAAAGCCCGGTTCATTTCCGGCGTGCCCTGTCTCTATGGTGTGATGCCGCGGACAGAATATTTTGGCCTGGAGCTAGTACCTGCAGCTCATCAGCACCGCTTTCCCCTCATCGCGATCACGCCAATTGTATGATGCCGACAGAGCTTTTCAGTGTGGGCTTCTGCGCGACTATTCTCTGCTACGCCTGCTACTCTGATCTCAAGACGAGAACGGTGAGCAATAAGCTCTGGCTGCTCCTGCTCGCAGTGGGTCTCCCTCTTGCGCTCTATAACGGGTATCGTAGCGGTGTGCCGTTCCTCATCGGTCTCGGGTACTCCATCGGGTTCACGACTCTACTCGCCTATCTCTTCTTCTACCTGAACCTCTTCGGTGGTGCGGACGCCAAAGCCCTCATGGGTATCGCCCTGCTCATCCCTACGAATCCCCTGTTCGCTGCTCCGATCCCGGATCCATTCCCCTTTGCCATCACCACCCTGTTCAACGGTGCAATGCTCTCCGTGCTGGTCTTCCCGCTCATGTTTCTCTATAACGTGGTAAAGCTACCGCCATCAGAGCTCAGGGCGCATCTTGGCCTGGCATTCGTCGGGTACAAACGAAGCATTGATACACTCGCGAGTGCAAAGCGCACCTTCCAACGGCTACTCCACTCGTATGAGCTGGATGAAGAATCAGGAGGTGAAACGGTAAGGCGGGCATTCGTCATACGCGGGCTCGAGATTGATGAGGACGCGATACATGAGCTCAAAACGTATCACGAGCAGGGTAAAATCGGGGACGCCGTATGGGTCACGCCGGGATTGCCTTACATGCTCTTCATCACGGCAGGGTTCTTCTTCGCCTTCTTCGCAGGCAATCTGCCGTTCAGGATTATACTGGCATTCCTGTCGTCACTATAGCGATGTAAGCAAAAGCGAGCACCAAAAAGCGCGGTTACCTACTTCTTCGGGAGCGAGAAGTAGATGGTCGTGGTTTCTTCGCTCTCGTTCTTCGTCCAGATCTTACCGCCTAATTTATCCAAAATCTTCTTGCAGAGGTTCAAGCGCAAACTGGTGCCGTCATAATCATACGGGGACAATTGCTTGGGCGCGGTGAGAATATCGCTCAAATCGTGCTCCTTGAGACCGCTCCCGTTACTTCGTACGGAGAAGAGAGATTCTCCCGCCTGCTCCTGAGTTTCAATGATGACAAGCGGTCGCGCGGAGAGGCTGATCCTCAACCCGGTTTCAATGAGATTGATGAACAGTTCTTTAATCCAGACCCGCTGCGTGGAGATCATGGGTAAGTTCCCAGCCACGATTTCCGCGCCTCGACCCTCAATGAGCCCCCCAAGATCAGCTGCAATCTCATCCAGTAGCTCGTTCAGGTCAACCATCTCAGACTCATGAAATCGACGCCCGACTCGGGTCAACATGAGCAGGTCTTCCGTCAACGTGACCGTTTTCTCCGCCGCCTTCTGGACGCTGACCAGGTACTCACGACCCACCTCATCGAGTCGCTCGCTGTACGTGCCCAAAAGGAGCGCAGAATCGTCCAAATCCCGCGTTACCCGTTCGAGTTCGCGCAGGTAGATCTCCACTTCGTCTTCCAGGCGTTTTCGCCGCGCCAGAATCTTACATTCGCGAATTGCTCGTTCCGCGCGCCAGGGCAGCTCGTGTAGCTCTTCCGGGGTCTTCACCACATAATCTATGGCACCGGATTTCATCGCGTGCACCGCCAGCTGCTCGGAACCCACGCCGGTAATGATAATGAGTGGAAAGCCCACTTCTTCAGGACTCATCGCACCCCGCGTCAGATCCAGACCAGTGCCATCGGGCAGGAGGTAATCCGCGATAACGAGTGCGGGCGATTCAGACCGCTTCTCCAGCCAGGCAAAGGCATCGCCGAGATTCAAAACGTGCTGCACATCCCAGAGCGGGCCGATATCCTCGAAAGCCCTGCAGATCAGCTCAGCATGCGAATCGTCATCCTCAACCAGCAGGATCGTCTTCCGCGTCGCGCGCTTTTCCGCATCCTTCGCATCAGTCACGATATCGCGCTTCCCCGAATCCTTTCCTTGCGCTTCCCCAACAAGATACGCCACGTTCATCGCGATTCCAAACCGATCTCTAAAAAATATAGGGTTGGTATACATATAAAATACTTCTGCAGACCGTGGCTTCATCCCAAAAGTCGGTACCGTGAGGAGATACCTGCACCCCAGCAACCTTTGAAAGGCAAAGGTAAAGCGGAATGAAGGCATCGCTCCCACCGAGGACGGCAAAGAGGTCCCGTTTACCCACTGACTCCGCCTTTGCACGTCCGTTTTGATGCGCATCCGCACGGCCTCTTATCTCGTCACCTTTTGGGGATGAAGCCAAAAAAACAAAAAACCGAAAAACTTTTAAGGTGAAAGACCAACGGACAGTAAGTGATAGCGACAGTACCATGCACAATTTGCTTCGTCTCGTGACCTGTTCCAATCTGCGGAAAGATTTGCTGCTCTCGTTGCGGGTGGGGCCGAAACCGCTGAGTGAATTCCGCAACGAAATCAATGTGAGCTCCACCACAGCGATCCATGCGTTGAGAGACCTTGAAAGGGGTAATCTCATTTTTCAGGACGATGCACGGAACTATGCCTTAACGAAAATCGGTGAGATCATGGCCCTGAAATTGGAGGATCTTTTGTGTGCCGTCGAAGTGCTCCAGAAACACGAGCGGTTCTGGCAAGAGCACGATCTCACCGATATACCCCCACCGTTACTCGATAAGATCGGTGATCTCCGCAAATCAATGCCGCTTTTAGGCACGACAACCGATCTCTTCAAGTTGCATGCTACCTTTATCCAGGTGCTCGAAACTGCGCACGAGGTGAAAGGGATCTATCCGATCTTCGACCTTGAGTATCTCACCACTATTCGAGACCTTGTGAAGCGAAAGGGGGTTGAGGTGGAGCTCATCGTCACCACTGAAGTTTTGGAGAGCATAGGTGGCATGATCGAGACGGAAGAGCTCTTTTACGACTTTCTTGATGAGCCGAACCTCACGCTTTTCACCAGTGAGCGACCCCTGAAACTCACGCTCACCCTAACGGATTGTGTCTTTTATCTCGGCTTATTCGCCCCCGATGGCCTCTATGATTTCAATCGTGCATTGATCAGTGATGATGCCAGGGCGCTCGGATGGGGGCGGTCATTATATGAGCATTATCGACAGCGTGCCAAGTTGATGACGGAATAGTATTACGAGTCCGCGCTTTTTGAGATTAATTGGCTGAATTGGGCAATATTGCTGAGAGATAGCTTTAAATGTTTGGATTGATAATATATTATACTTCTAGCCTAATTTATCTCCGGAGGTACCGAACATGGGCGCCACAATAGCATTCTGGAGTGATTGTATTAGTTATGCAGTCGTAGCATCTCCACTCTTCGTTATTGTCTCATTCGCTACGATTGGGTTTGGATTGAAGTATATCGACGATGCCTTTGACGAAGACCGATTTAGTAAGACGACTGCAAAACTCCTCGCACCTATTTTAGTCCTGCTCTGGATCAGCGTCTCACTCTTCGATCCCGTCTCCGCGACCGTTTTATTTGCCATACTTATTGCCGTGCTGCTCTCGGGGAAAGTGGATAACCGGATATTTAAGCTCAGTGCCCTTGCGCTGATCGCCGGGGTGGTTCTCACGCAATATGCGCACTTCTCGTGGGTGCCGCTGGCCGTTCTCACCGTCCTGGGGGTTACGGACGAGAAAGGCAATGATTATGTCGATCTTCATGAAACCGGCGGACTTCGGGAGTTCTTCTTCGCGCATCGCTGCAGCATGAAGCTAGGCGCCCTGAGCCTCTGCATCGCCTCATTTCTCCCCTGGCTCTATCTTGTTGCGTTCCTCGCCTTCGATACCGCGTATGAACTCATCAAACTCATCGATTATCTCCGCGTGCCCGCTATTGACACTAAAGTGTGGCGATTGCCGCTTGCCCTGATCCTCCTGGGTAAATTCAAGTGATTCTGGACGTCGTGTCGTGCGAGGCGCGTGCACACTGCGTGGTGGCCACCCAGCATTGGTGTCCCGTCATCAGTCCAAACGAAGAGCACGTCTGCTCGGCGTACCTTGAAATAACTTCTCTATATGCACTATAGACTCCTTCTCAACGCCCGATAATATGAGGATATTATCAAAATGCTTTTCCACCTCCACTCGTCCCACTTTCTTGAGTAAATGGGAGTGAGGAGCAAGAACGAAAACGGTTGTGCAGTTCCACCGTTTCAAGCCCTCGAGCTGATTTTGCAGGAGCCCATGCGTCTCTTCCGGTTGGTAATATTTCGCAAAATCGTCATATACGTCAATAATAACGATTCGTGGAAGAGTTCTTGACTGGCTCTTGATCACCTTCACCAGGCTCCGTTGAAATAAAATTTTATTGAGGGGCACGAGCATATGCTGCTCATACTCGATCAGTTCGGAGATGCCCTTCTCTTCATAAAGTGGCTCATAGAGATCGAGAATGGTGACTCTATCCATCGAATCGAGCTCCATGAGCAACTCGCCCTGTATCTGCCGGTACGGGCGTTTCGAAGTAGCATAGATGATGCTCGTCCCCTCAAGGAGGTTTCGCTTCATGAGCGAATGAATCATCTTCTGTTTTGCTTTCGTTTCTTCGGCGATGAGCAACGTACTACTCCCTTTCACCAAACCGCCAGCCATGATCAGGTTAAGTTCTTTGATGCCGGTGGAGATAATATCAAAGACCTCGCTGGCCGCGAATAGGGCATGAGTACTTATTTCGTCTTTTACCAGCCCCCGGAGGAGACAGCGCTTGAACGGGAACTTTTCACCGATAGCTTCAAGATATAATTTGAACATTTCCAGGAATTTATCTCGGCCGAACCGTGTGCCCTCTATCACGCGAATCTCTTCCGCTTCAAGCTTGATACAGGCGAAGAATTCATCCCGTCTCCGCAATCCCTCGAAGATCATCTCCTGCTCGCTCGTCGGAATGAAGGTCCTGAGGTGTCCGAAGAGATCATTAATGGATTTTTCGAGGAGTAAGGGATAGTAAAGATCTTCCTCGAATTCTGAGCTTAATTCCTTAGGGAGCTCTACGATCTTTTCCTTGAGGATCTTTACTATCTCTTCTTTTATTTCCGCATGGGACGTGCGCTGAAGTGATATCCGCTCCTCAACATTGAGCTTATGCATCTGTAAAAGCATATTTACTGCTACCGTCACTCTTGTCGCGTCATCTAGCGCAGTAAGATCAAATGAACGACGTACGGGATCAAATTTGATTTTTGTTTGCTCAGTCTTACTAACTAACTGGGCTACAGTTCTTTTCCAGAGATCTTCTAAATAATCTATTCTCAAAAAGGAGCGCGCATGGTAATTCAAGAGATCGACAATGTCTACTTTTTCCTTTTTTCTTATTTTTGATTTCTCTGCTAATGTCCATGTAGATACTATCTCGATTATCAGGACGATAAAATAACCGACGAACGCAATGTTGTGATACTGGAATTGCTGCATCTGCATGCCGGCAGCAGAGTATATGAGGTAAACCAAAAGAAAAACAATAAATGCGAAGATGTAAGAAAGCTCACTCCATATGTTCTTCTTCATGATTTCCTCAAATCCTTTATGTGTAATGCTTAAATACGTGCCAAAGGAGATCAGGAAAAAGGCAACGAGAAAGAGCAAGATCGGATTGGGGAGAATCACTGGACTAGCAAAGGAAGGGTCACCCTCATAAATAAACGAAACACCAAAGAATATAATGAATAGACACGAGTAAAACGCGATACTGACTTGAACTATATCAATCTTATTGATAACGGGTCTTATTTTTTGTTCTACAAGTATTGATCGTAAATCAAGGGCAAAGAAAAGGTAAAACAGGAAAGATACGCATCCGAAAAGCAAACCTAACATTCTTGCGCTATCCGTTGCAGTATCCCATAAGAGGGTAATGAGGCTTACCATGTAGAACGTTACGGCTAAGTGGACAAACAGTCCGAACCTTAGAAATTGCCAATAGATCAGTTTTGTCTTGGCATAAAGCAGCCTCATAAAAATAATGATGAAAATAATGGCAACTGCTATGGGCAGCGACAAAATGGGGACAATGTAATATGGTATTGTTTGATAGATGACGAAATTTGGATGCACCCGTGAACTGAAGTATATTGATACCGACAGGAAAAATAAGGTGGCGATTGCCGTTACTTTCGCAATGTCGAAAGGCATTAAAACTTTCCATCGTGGCTCGAGAAGGGCGGGATACTCAATGACAAATTGCATGAAGTATAAAATGGTAAAAATGAAGAAAATTGGGTAGAGCATTATGTCGTAGTACAAACTCTTTTGAGTTACTATATCGAGATAACGAAATATATAATAAACAATAAAACTGATTGATAGTAGATATGAAATCATCCCAATACCGCCTATAAAAAAGGGCTTACGTACAAATCCTAGCTCGATGTAGCCTTTTGAAATGTAAAGTAGGATTGATGAATAATGTAAAACAATGAGTATAGAAAAGATAATAAATAAGAACAGCACAATAAAATGTGGGGATAATGGATACTTTATTGTGTAAATTGTATTCGAAATAAGATAGAGTGCTATTACAAAAGCGGCATAATAAATGAGGCACTTTTCACGGGACAACTCTATCTTTTCCTTTATTATGGGGGTAATCAAATAATAGAGTGCTATGTTGGCGAGATAGTGGGTTGCGACGTCGAAAACGGCTGCGAAGACCAGGATATAATGTGCTACGGCCGAGGCTTGGGCTAATTCATAGAGCAGTGAGGCTGTGACTAGGGTTAGTACAATACCTAAATAATTAGCATTTCTCAGACTGTTCCATAGAGTTGAAGATGATACTCGTTGGATTTCCTTGAGCATGATGAACATCGTTGCATGATAGAGGGCCATGAATATGACGAAGAATTGGACGAAGAGCGGCACATCTTCAGCGTAGGCAAGGTACGATGTAGCTGTAGCGGTATTGAGTAAGCAGAATAACATGAGCACCGTAAGTGCACCTAAGACGGCTCGTCCATTACGCACCCAAAAGACCTCCATTATGCTACCCGTGAAGTCTCGTGAATTAGGTGCAACCATACTACTCTGTTATCACCGTATACCTTTAAAAAGATTACTATTCGTTCACATCTTTCTCCTACTCAGAAACCAGTAGAAAGCCGATTTTTTATGCTCTCGTAGTCCAGGTCTGCGAGGCTTTCCAGCGCGTCAGGTGAAAAGATGCCGGCCGAGATGCCGAGTCGTAATAAGTGTCGCGTGGCGGATGAGGACGTGCTCAGCCCATACAAAACCTCCAGAAACGTGTCTGATTCTGAGAAGAACGAACCGAGTTTATCGGCAATGCGTGAGGGATAAACCTCCAGCGTGGCAGTACCAAAGACGGCTTCAGCAGCCGTTTGACCTGCAATATCGCCGCAGATTATACCCGGCAGAACGCCCTCAACAAACGGTTTGAAGTTCTGATTTGCCGCATCGCCCGTCAATATGATATTTCCGTACTGCCATCGATCCGAGAGATACTGTATGGGTGCCCAACCGCTCTTCTCGCGAACCGTTTCAGCCTGCTTGAGCTGCCTCTTCACCACAGATAGCTCCAGAAACTCCTCATAGCAGCTCTCGAGCTTCCGCGTGGCAAAAAGCGAGCCAACACCAACATTCGCGCGATTACGGGCTAACGGGAAGATATAGCCGTAAGCGCCGGGTGAAAAATCGCCGAGATAGAGTTGTTCCAGCATCGGCTTGTACAACTCCAGATTCATCAGCTCGTAGCTCAGGACTTCAACACAGTTATTCTCAACTTCGATGAAGCCCAATTCGGCGAGTACGCGTGAGTGCACGCCGTCCGCAGCGATCACGACTCGCGGTGTGATCTCAAGCACTGCACCACCGTGGGTTCGCACGAGTGCCTGGGTAACGGTGTTATCATCCTCGAGTGTCAAATCGATCAACTCGGTCGCGAGCTTCAGTTCGGCGCCCGCGGATACCGCTCCGGATGCGAGCCAGGTATCAAAGTTTACCCGATCAATCGCATAACCCGCCCATATTCCGCCCGTTCGCTCGACGGAAAGCCCATCAGCCCAGAAGAGCATGCCGTTGATCTTCCAGACCAATTGTTTTTCCGGGATTCTGTAGGGTAAGTAGGGTATGAGATACTCGCCGATTGCTTCCGCACACTGGACGGGAACGCCGATCTCTTTCTTCTTCTCGATGAGCAGTGTGCGAGCGCCTGCGGAGGCGGCGGCGCGTGCCGCACTGCATCCTGAGGGCCCCGCTCCGACGACGAGAACATCGCATTCCGTTTCCTGCATCCGTTTGTAGTTTCGAGAAGCGGCTTATAAAGATTGCGGAATTTAATCACGCTGGATAGCGTTCCGTTTTGCGCGGTCGTGAGTGAGCGAGCGAGAACAGATGACTTTTTTTTTTTCGACGGCGCTGTCAGGTTAGCACCAGAACCGATGAAAATGGTGAGTCAAACAGCCCTCAGCGGCTATGTGCCCAGTTTCGATTCTAAAATGTTGCTGACGTTCGTTAAGCAGCGTGCCCACTCGCGGTGGACCTTCTCAGCAGACAAATAGCGGGTCGATGCGAGCGGGTTGGGCGGGAAGAAGTGCCATTCTTCGGTATTTTGATTGACGATCTCAATACCGGATCGTGCGGGATCATCGCCAATCTCGGTGCCTAAGAAGGGCACGAAGAGAAACGGTGCAGGAGTTTCCACCAGATCTTCTTCAAGTAATTTACCCGCCAGTCGAGTTAGAGCCTGTAATCCCTGGTCGGTATCCTCAGGCAGACCGAAGATATACCCTCCATCCACGTGAATGCCCGCGGCCTTGGCGGTCCGTAAGTAGCGCATCAGATCATGACTTCTGTAGCTCTTATGCACGGAATCCAATACTAATTGATTCACCGCTTCAATACCGCAAAAAGCGCCGCGACAGTTCCCGTCGTACAGTGTCTGCAAAAAAGGCTTGGTGAAATCATGTAATGCGAGCTCACAATCCCAAACAATCTCCAGCCGCTCCTTCCGAACACCCGCGCAAATCTCGGCCACCCAGCGTTTGTCGAGACCGAAATTGAGGTCATAGATATGGACGCTCGTCGCGCCCATCTCTTCGAGCCGCGCAAGCTCTTCGACCACTTTTCCCGGCTCTCGTGCTCGCCATACTCGTTTCCAATAGCCTGGTGCGTTGCAGAAAGCGCAGCTGCCCGAACATCCGCGGCTTGCATAGATCAGATCAACACCGCCATTCAGGGCGTACAAACGTGCTAGGGGGTAGTTCTCCCGATCTGGCAGCGGCAACGTCGTCACATCCATGAAGGGGCGATCCTCAGTGCGAAGAAGTCGTCCTTCCTGTATCCCTGAGAGCCCGCGGACACTCTCCACACCATTACCGCGCATGAGTGCTTGCACGAGCGAGAGGAGCGTCTGCTCGCCTTCGCCACGTACCACAAAATCGACTAATGATGTGGTGAGGATCTCGACATCACGTGTCGTCGCACTTACACCGCCGGTAACCACCGTGATCGTTTCGTTATAGCGCTTGGTGACACGCGCGATATCGTAGAGTTCGGAGAGAAAGCAATCTTCCATACCATTGACTGCCACGACCAGAGGATCCTCCTTCTGCAGTGCGGCGAGCAGCGCCTCATGCTTGTCCTTACCTTCACAACATTCCACGGTGAGATCAAGGAAACTGGTAGCTACCTGGTGCTCCTTAAGGTATGCGGAAAGCAAAAGCAGTGCAGTCGGCGGCACGATCGTCCCTCGCGCAAGCCCTACCAATTCCCGTTCTTCTGCAAATTGCAGCATTAACCGCTCGTAGCGGTCGAACTCAGGGTGCACCGGGATGTTGAAGATGTTGGGATACACAAAGAGCACATCCGACATATTGCCTTCACCCTGACCCTTACGTTATACCGGTGACGTCCAGCTCCAACCCCACGACGGGATGGTCGAGGCCGAAGTTGCTGATCACCTCGGGATGGAGCTCGCCAAAGACGCCGATGCGCGCACCATGCGTGACGATGTCCGCTCTCCGGCCGTATTCGAAGAACGCGCCGTCATGCGAGTTCATGACCTCAGCATCCTCCAGGCCCAGCTCCCGGAGCACCGCGTCCGCGACCGATCGCACCTCGGCGAAGTTTGCGGTGGCGTGCGTGGCCACAGCAGCAAGCATGAACCGCTCCGTGAAGTTCCGGACGACCGGGCCGACCTCGAAGATCCGCTGCGGGAGGTCGCGATGCTTGTTGATCACGAGAATCTCCAGCAAATTCGGGAGGATCGAGCACCGGAGCATCGTGTGCTCGATACTGATGGGAGCGGCGACCGGTACTTTCTCGATTGCACGCTCATCACGCCGCATCAGGGTAAACTGCTTCCGCTCGGAGGTCAGCGTGAAGGTGACCACCTCAAAGTAGCCCAGGCCGATCATCAAGCTCCGCACCGCCGCGTTCTTCGCCTCTATTGGATGCACCGCACCGATAGTGAGCGTAGCGGGCAGTTCAGGCGCGAGTTTGTTGTACCCGTACCCGATCGCGATATCTTCAATGATGTCCCAGGGATGGATGATATCGTAGCGATAGGCCGGGATCAGAACCTCGAGGAGCTCCGTGTTCTTGACCGTAGCGCCGAGACCCATGCGCTCGCAGCACGCCTTACAGCCCTCCGCGGTCAGGTCGAGCCCGATGAGTGCGTTGGCCTCCTGTACCGAGACCTCCCTTGCAACGGGCTCTAAACTGGGCGTTTCGCGCGTCCCACGCTCATCAGGGTAACGGACAACTACCGATTGGAGCTCCCCGCCACGCTCAGCCAGCGCCGTTGCGATGATGTTGAGTGCGATCAATACGTGATCGGTCAGGCCCGTCACATCGAGAAAGAGCTCCTCGGTCGTTTCAGTCACCCGGGTCAGCTCGCCATTGATGATCGGGGGAAAGGAGAGCACGTTACCCTCAGCATCGAGGATCAACGGATACCGGTCCTTATCCGCGAGTATATACCGATAACCGATCCCCTTCGGATGCCGCTCGAGGATCTCCGCCATGGTCATCTCCACGTCGTAATCGAGCGGGACAAACGAGAAGCTCGGATCCGCCGCGAGGTACGTAAATGGTGGCTTCACCCTGGACAGATCGTGCACACCGATCGAGACATTCTTACGATTACGGCCCAGTCCGCGGTGTAACTGCTCCTGCAGGAGCATTAACGATTCGATGCTGCGTGAATCGAACTGTAAATTCCTCACCACGCCGCAGACAATAAGCGGTCGCACCGCGAGCACCGACGGCTCAACGGTCAGCTCGATGCCCGACGGCTTCACCGCATAGGTCGCGAGGCCTGGCTCGAGCTCCAGGAATTGCCGTAGCGTGCGGGCAACGCCCTCTACACTGAAGAGGTCCGGGCGGTTGGGGAAGAACTCGACGTCCATGTACTCCGCGTCCATTCGCTCAACATCCGCGCAGAGCAGCGGTAGCTGCTCCTCAATTCGCGCGACGCTCACGCCAGTGAGAGCCGTCAGATCATCGTAGTACAATCGTATAACGGGCATATCCTACTTCTCCTATAGCATAACGGTTCATAAAAAGAGTATTACGATTTTTATCCTGTGCTGCACAGCGATCGCACCTGATTGGGATCAGAATCGCGGGTTTACAGAAGGAGGGACAGAGCGAAGAGCAGCGAGAAGACGCCGACGACATCGGTTACACTGGTGATGAGCGGGATGGTATCGTTGTCGGGATCCAGGCCGAACCGGAAGGAAAGAATAGCAATGTAGTAGGATGCGAGATTGAGGAAGGTCGTGCAGAGAAGGCCGCCGATCAGCGAGATCATGAGCATCGTGAGCAGGTGCGGCGAAGGAATACCGAGCTGGATACTTGCCGCATAGGCGAGTACACCGACGAAGAGGAACAGGAAGAGCGCGAAGCAATAAATAACGAGGAAATTCGAGAAGACGAGCCGATCAGGCAGGGATTTCGGCTCCACAATGCCGATATGGAGCATGGAGGAGAGGCGTGCACTGAGTATGCCGCCGAGCGCATTGCTCTCGCCGAGGAAGGGCGGGTAGAGTATCAGGATGGCAGGGAGCGCGATGAGGCTCTCAAGTTGCACATTTAACGTCAAGCCCGCGATCGTGCCCAGCAAACCGCAGATAGAGAGCATTGGGATACTCTCCTTTAAAATTCGTTTGATCGCGGCATCGTTAGATCTGAGACCCTTCAAAGTCCATACAATGGCCGCGATAACGAAGAGCAATGACAATAGCTCTACAGGAGTTACGAGCTGTCCAAGGTTCCACTGACTGCTTGCAGCTTTCAATCGCAGGAGGAAGTGCGCGGCGACGAACAATGCGGGGATGGTGAGCATGTCCCCGGCAGAGGTGATAATGGGTGACGACATATTGTCCAGATCCCACCCGCGGTGGTAGCCGAGGACCGAGATGAAGATCGCGATCCCGAGCAGCGCGATGCCGGAAATCAGTCCTGCAACGACCGATATGAGCACAAATCCGTAGAGCGAGATATAAGCGATCTGCGAGGCACCAAAGGCATGTGCGGCGATCTTCGCCAGAAAACCGAGGATGACCGAGAGGACGAGTGTGAGGATGAGCGAGGTGTACGCATTCTGGTAAAGCACGCTGCCCCGGCTCAGATTTGGGGCGAACAACCCGAGATGCATGGACGTGCCCAGGCGCGATACGAGCGCGCTATAAATGTTGCCGCGCATCGCAATCGCCGGTGGAATAAGGATAAGGAGGCCTGGCAGCGCCTGCAGCAGCCCGGTCATGAAGCTCAAGCCAATGCCCGCCAGCAGCCCGGTAAAGGAGCAAAAGAGGAGTGAGAATGGCGCTTGCCGGAACAGATCAGAGAAATCGTGAAAGAAGGTGAATGCACGGCTGAGCGGGGTCTTCAAAGTGTTCATTCCCGAATCCCTGCTCTGCATGCTCATACGTACTGCTCCCCCTCGCTCCATATATATATCGTTCGTGCCCGCGCACGCTCTTACGGCCCGTCTGTGATGAAGCGACTCCGAGACCGTTATTCCTACCGTTATTCTGACGGATTCTGCTTCGAGCGCTCAAGCTGCAACTACCAGGTGGCTTTGGTTCTGCTTCGCTTTCCTCTTCACGTTGGTGCATGGACAATTACGCTCTTATCTTAACTGCACACCTTCTTTATGATGGCAGAATAAAAATGCCTGCGGGTGATGGGGAACTGGCGGAGATACGGAAGCGGATCGATGAAATAGACGATACGATTGCCGATTTGCTCGCCCAGCGGATGTACTATGCGAACGAGGCGCGTGCAGAGAAGGTACGCATGAACCGGCCGATCGTGGATGAGCAGCGCCAGACCGAGGTCATCACGAAATGGTCTGAGCGTGCACGGAAGCCTCGCGGCTCGAAGGCGTCGCTGTTGAGCGAGGAGCTGCTGGAAAAGCTCGCCGCACTGATTATTGAGTACACGGTAAAAGCGGAGCTGGAAGATCGTTAACGTGAGCACGAAAGGGTGTATGATAGTAACGACGTCGAAAGGCCTCACGGTAAAAGTGCGACCGTTTGAGGAGGCGGACATCAACCGGGTGCTGGAGATAGAGATGTCGTCGTTCCTGGAGGGCGATGCACAGCTCTATCTGGAATTACACGAGGAATGGCCGCAGGGCTTTCTGGTTGCGGAGCTCGAGGGCACGGTCATCGGCTTTATCGTGCTCGTTTTCACGCCAGAGGGCGATGGGCGCGTCTTTGCCCTCGCCGTTGATGCGCGATATCGCGGCCGGGGCGTTGGTCGGCTGCTCTTGAAAGCAGCCTTTAACACGCTGCGTAAACGGAAGATCGGGTACGTGCGGCTCGAGGTGCGCTTGACCAACCACGTGGCCCAGCAGTTGTACCGTAGCACGGGCTTCATGGAGATCGGGCTCGTGCCGTACTATTATAAAGACGGCGAGGCCGCGATCATGATGCGAAAGGTCTTGTGAAAGCCCCCTTCCGGAGGAAAGCGTTGCGCTGATCGAGAGCGAAGATTCTTTCCCTCACACGTTTCAGGCCAGCGTGGCGATGACGGTGAGAAACACGGGCCCGCGTATGTCTATCTTCCGGTTCGTCGAGGTGATGTACCGCGCAGCCACATCGTCAATCATGATGTTGATGTCCGCGCCGCTCCGGACGATCTTTACGTTTACCGTAACCGTTTCGTGCTTCGTCATCTCGCCCGTTTGAGCCGCATTCTCGATCGTAGCGGCGGCGAGAGCGGCGAATGCGTCAAGGTACCGGATATTCGTGGGTACGCCCTCTTCGAACTGTTTCGCCCATTTCTCGATCCGCGGGAGGCCTTGTACCGAACCCTCAAATACCACGAGCTCGTTCTGCGTTGCGGGTCCGCAGAGCCGGGTGTTCTCCTCGGGCTCGATCACCTTCACCTCAACCTGCTTCCCGCAGAGTAGCCCGCTGTACGCGAGGAACTCGCACGGCGATTCCGTACTACCGTGGTCGTCGCAGACCCGGACGATGCTCTGCTCGATGGCAGCGCCTTCAGACGTTTGCGGCGTCTTCTCCAGCCTGATGAGTTCCGCAAGCTCGAGATCACTCAGCACAACGGGCGCGTGAAATTGCGGGAAGACCAGTGCCCTTACATCATCCGCCTCGTGCACGATCATCGCCAAGCGCTCGACGCCCAGCCCGAGATTCATGATCGGATAGGGAATATCATACTGAGCAAGTGCGGTAGGTGAATAGATCCCGAAGGTGGCCAGCTCGACCCAGCCAAGTCGCGGATGGTGGCAGAAGACCTCTGTTTGGGTATCGGGCATATAATACTTTGATCGCTTCTCGTCCGGTCGGAACTTGATCTTGCGAAAGCCGAACTGAGAAAGCAGTCCAGTAGCCACTTCTTTGCCATCATCGAGGCTCACCTGGCCGTCTTCGTTGCTGAGTACGCAGGAGGCGGAATGGTAGCTTCGCAGCCGTATCTCATCCTCGCGCTGCTCGCGACGGAAGCAGCGATCCACGGAGAAGAGTCTGATCGGTAATGGCTTTTTATGCACGAGTTCGGCGAGCGTCAAGAACCAGCCGGAGGTCATGTGACTCCGTAATGTCGCGTTCGAGGCGACCGGCACTATCTCCCGCAACTCGGGGAAGACGGTATCCAGCACCTTCGTCACCTGCATGTCCTCGACGCACAAGCTCTGCGCCAACGCGTACACGAGATCATCGCCACCAAGTTCACCACGCTTATACCGGTGCAAGGTCTCGCGAAGCTCAGCGGTCTCCGCTTTTGAGAGCTCCTTCTCAAATTGTACATTCATACGCTGTATGCGCTCATCAGAGATACCGATGTCCGGCCGCGGCAGCCCGGCGAGATAGTAGCAACGGTCCAGAACGGCCAGCGCCTCCTTGCCAAATTGGCGCTTCACGTCGTCCGCCTCGATAATCACCGGGTTGATCATCTCCTCGAACCCGAGCTGTAAATAAGCCTCACGCAGTGCCTGGATGGTCTCGAGCACCGGATGGGGCTTGCCCCATCGCGCCAGTCGTAACGAACGCGGATAGCCTTCGTTCAGTCGTCGCTCGCTTGCATACTGGACGCCGCGAATCCATGCACCCTCAAAATCCGCGCTCGTTTCAGCCCGGATCTCTTGGGGATCAAATTTCATCGTTCTTTCCTTGCCGCTTCATTAACGCCTTATTCGCTCCGAATATACTTTAGATTAGTATCTAAATAGGGAGTAGATATAAGAGCGACTATGCCGGGCGATTTTGCAAGTGTTCTGGAGATACTCCTGGTGATTCTCACCGCTATGACTCCTATTAGCGAGCTCCGGGGGGCTATTTTACTTGCGCTTCAGCTGGGAATGTCGCCGGTTCAGGCATATATATATTCGGTGTTCGGGAACATGCTGCCGGTCATACCGCTGCTCCTCTTCCTTGAGCAGGTCTCGAACTGGCTGCGGCGGTACCGGATCTTCGATCGATTTTTCGACTGGCTCTTCGCGCGCACACGTCGCTACAACGCTCGCATGGAGAAGTACGGCGCACTCGGCCTCGCATCCTTCGTGGCTATTCCGCTGCCCATCACGGGCGCGTGGACCGGCTGTGCAGTCGCCTTCGTCTTCGGCATTCGGTTCAAATATGCGTTCCCAACGATCTTTGCGGGCGTGCTAATCGCCGGCGTGATCATGACGCTCTGGTATATGGGTATGCTGGTGATTTTTTAGCGTTACGCAGAAACGAGGATTTATCGCGTGAAGCTCACGTTTTTAACACCCCGAGCCAGTGTTTTTGTAAGATAAAGAATGGAGCTCGAGTTCGAAGACGGGAAACGAATACGGTTCGCGCGCGAGCTCTTTGAGCTGGATAAGTTCGTGGTTGAGTTCGTCCGCATTCTTCAAAGACTGGGGATACGGTACGTGGTGTCGAGCGGTTCTATCACCATCCTTTTCGGACGGACGCGAACAACAAAGGACATCGATGTTCTCAGTGAAAAACGCTCCAGCAGTGATATTCGCCAAAAAAGAGCAATTAATTCCGAATATCGAGTTCAAATTTGTCAAAGATGATGTTGATTATTACAGTCTTACCGAAGCGATGGAGGTTATGGTACGTGATACTACGCTGAACATCTCTCCGTTGGAACTGCAGATTGCGTATAAGTGTTCCGGGGCTCGGAGAATGATCTGGAGGACGCTGCGTTTTGGTTTATGCTCTTTAAAGAGCATCTTGATTTTAAAAAACGTATCAAGTTCCTGAACAGTTTCGGGATTGATGATACGATTGTCAAGGAGTATCTGAAAGGCGTGCAATGAACCTTGATCTGAAAGAGCTGGAAGCGAAGAAGGAAGCGAAATCGGAAGGAGCGCTTGAAGTTCAGCGAGCTGCAGATGGAATGGCTAAACGCACGCCAAATGCAGTTTGTTCAAAGCAACAGGCGGCGCTTATCAATGCGGTCCTCGCGAGCGCGCCGCGCTCTGGAAAAAGAAAGGAGCGTGGAAAAGAGGTCTAGTTCCTGGGTGCCGACTGACGCTGGCATCAACCAAAAATCTACGACCAAAAAACGTCGCGGATGACTTTTATACCTGAGCCCACAAGAGATGAACGAGCGCGCATGAATCGGGCAATAGATCTTATACTCAGGATCGTTGTTTCGCTTGCGATCTTCATCGTTGTCATGTTCTTCGTCGCCTGGTTGCTCGAGGATGTTATTTACTTTTCGCTCTTCATCGGCATCCCCGCGGGTCTCATCAGTGCACTGATTGCCTTCGTGGTGCTTACCCGCTATCGCGGCAAATCATAAACCGAGTGTGTGAGTCGCAACGGCTACGCTAGCCGGTCGAGCTCATCGTACTTCGTGAGCAGCTCGTTCCAGACCTTCAGCGTCTCCTGCGCCTCTTCCTCGTCGATCGTCTCGATCGCGAAGCCCGCATGGACAATGACGTAATCGCCCACCTTGACGTCCACGAGCGAGATATCAATCTCGCGTGAGACGCCGCCGAAGTCCGCTTTCGCACGTCGCCTTAACCCGCTTTCTTCGCGTTCTCCAAGTTCTACGATCCTCGCCGGTATCCCCAGACACATGGTACTCAACCCTTAAATGTGCCACCTACGATCACGTTCTGGCCGACCGAGATGCCGCCGTCTCCGTTCGGTATTCGATCATGCGTCAGGAACGTAAAGCCTTTCTCCTTCACCAATCGCTCGGCCATGCTGACAATGGGAAGATCATAGGAGACCCCGCCAGTTATCCCGATAGTCTGGACTCCCGTGCTCTCGCAGACGTCCGCAGCGATCTCCAGCAGCTCCTGCAGTAGTGTCTCCACGAACGAGTATGCGATGTCCGCTTTCTCCTGCTCGGTGCTGATCCGGTAGTCAGCCAACTGGTCGAAGAGCGGCAGCGTTCGCACGATCTTCCGATCCGCGGCATCGACCGACGTTTCGAACGCATACGTGTGTTCACCGCGCGCTAGATACCGCTCGAGCTTCATCGCTGGCTCGCCATCATACGTCATTCGCTGACAGATGCCGAGATAGCAGGCGAGCGCATCCAGTACGCGCCCGAAACTGCTTGTCAGCGGCGCTGTCCTCATGAGCTTGGCCATGATGTCCGCCTCAGGATCACTCACCCAGCGGCTCGCATCGTGCTCGCGGCTCAGGAGCGAATAGACGGCGAACAGAAGCCGCCGGGGATCGCGTATCGCCATCTCGCCACCGATAAGCGGAATCTCTTCCAGCGAGCCCACGCGCTCGAAGGAATAGTAATTGGCGAAGAGGAGCTCGCCACCCCAGGCCTTTTTATCCAGCCCGTAGCCCGTACCGTCCAGCGTCAGCGCCATCACTTCTTCGACGCCGTTATCGAGCATCAGCGCGGCCGCGTGCGCCCAGTGATGTTGCACCGGTACGAGCTCGATCGAGTATTCCTCGGCCAGCGATTTCCCGTACCGCTTCGTCGCGTAGCCCGGATGTACGTCCACGCCGATCGCATCGATATCTTCCATCGCGAGGCCCAGCAGATTCAGCAACTGCTCTGTGCCGGCCGCGAGGAATTCCAGCGTCGGATAGTGGAACGTGCTGCCAATGTACTGACTGGTGTACAGTTTACCGTCTTTCGAGATACTGGACGAGACATTCTCCATCGCACCCAGTGACAGTATCTGCTCAGTATACGGGACGGTGAGCGCGGTCGGCACGAATCCGCGCGATCGTCGCAGGAACTGGTTTCGAGCGCCGTAGCATTTGACCACCGAGTCATCCAGTCGGTTTACGATCGCCCGGTTGTGCAGCAGGAAATAATCAGCGGTGAGGTTGAATGCCTCCTCGTTGCTGACCGTCATCGGCTCGCCCGGCACATTCGCCGAGGTCATCAAGATCCCGTGGGCTTTCAGGTGATGGAAGAGCACATGGTGCAGCCCGGAATACGGAACATATACACCGACCGTGCTCAAGCCCGGAGAAATCTCCGCCAAGTCACCTGAATCCAGCATCGATTTCTTCTCCAGCAGCACGATCGGCCGCTGTGGGGAGCGTAATAATCGCTCCTCGTGCTCGGTCAGGTTCAGGTGTTGCTCGATCGCCGGCACATCACGGAACATTACGGCTAAGGGCTTTGATGGGCGCCGGTAAAGCGCTCGCACACGGTCTGCCTGCTCGAATGTCCCGAGCAGATGCATGCCACCCCAGCTCTTTGCGATGCCCAGTGCGCCTTCGTCAATCAGCCGTGCAAAGGTCCTGATCGGATCTCTAGCATCAATGACGCTCCGATTCTTATCGTACAGCGTGTATGTTGGACCGCAGCGCGGGCACGAAGTTGTCTGCGCGTGAAAGCGGCGGTCCATGGGGTCTTTGTATTCAGTGAGGCAGTTCTCACACATCTGGAATTCCTGCATCGAAGTATTGACCCGGTCGTACGGGACGTTCTTGATAACCGAGAACCGCGCGCCGCAGGAGGTGCAGTTGATGAAGGGATAGAGATACCGGTGATCCGCGGGATCGAAGAGCTCATGGATGCACGCATCGCAGATCGCCGTGTCCACGGGCGTCACCGAGGTCTTGCGGCCCTCTGAACTCATGAGTATCCTGAAATCGTCATACCCGGTGACCGGCTCGTCCTTGACTTCGATCTTATCGATCGCGGCAAGCGGTGGCAGTTTCTCGTTGAGCATGTCCATGAAATCAGCTACGCTATCGCCGTTTCCAGCACCGTTTACCAGCCCGATCTCCACGTTCGAGCCTTTGTTCAGCACGAAGCCGCGCAATCCGAGCTTCTTCGCCACCCGGTACACCGTTGGCCGAAAGCCAACGCCTTGCACCGTGCCACTCACCATGATCTTCATTTTGTAACGGCCAGTTCACCGGACTGTAGCTCACCTGATCTTCTCGACGATCTGACGCACCGCAATTACCGCGGGCGCATCATCCGGCAAGTCTACCACAGGTCGTCCTTGAGCATCATATTCGGAGATGAGCGGGTCAAAGGGGATAATCTCGTCGATCTCGATCCCGTACGTGGAAGCAGCCGCGCGGAGTTCATCGGCAGCGCCTTCGGGTATCTTGTTCGCCACGATGAGCAATCGCTTCACGTCAACATCGATCTCGCGCGCAATCTCCTGTAGCCGCACCGCCGTCTTGAAGCTCTTCCGCGTCCTGTCGAGCACCACGAGCATGATGTCCACGTCACGCGTGGTCCGCCGGCTGAGATGCTCCAGACCCGCTTCACAATCGATGATCGTGTAATCGTAGTTCTGGGCGAGAGTATCGATGATCATGCGTATGATGTGATTCACCGGGCAGTAACAGCCCGGGCCTTCAGGCCGACCCATCACCAGCAGGTCATAGCGGTCCTCTTCAGCCATAATCGCCGCAATCTTGCCCTCGAACTGCGATCGCAAGTCCAGGGCGATGTTCCGTTGCTTCTCCTCCAGGAGCTGCTCCCGAATGTCACCCAGGCTCTTTTCGCAGGCCACACCGAGAGCATCGGGCAGGTTCGAATCGGCATCCGCATCGACTGCTAAGATGCTGATAGTCCGGTCCCCGTGTCCGCTCAGAAGTTCTCGTAGCAGCAGCGCAGCGATAGCCGTTTTACCCGTGCCGCCTTTTCCCGCTACCGCTATAACTTTGCCGTTTTTCATCGATCAGAAAGAATGCGTGAGTGATGCAGAAGAGAAAACCCCGCATGCTAGCGGGTGCGACGTGTGGACTTCATCCGTAAGTTACTCGAGTTGCATTTCCTGCACCGCGTTGCTCTCATCGCGTTCCGCGCGTTACAATCCATGCAAATCTTCATCCGGAAGAGCCGTGCTTCAGCCTCTGGAAAGCGCGCCATTACTGTTCTTCACCTCTCTCTTTTATCGTTACTATAAGTCAGCGCACTAACATTTAAATCTTTTCACCCGTTTGTGTATGGTAACCATGAGAAAACGAAAAGCAGGCGTTCTGGGTGCAACGGGTAGTGTCGGGCAGCGATTCGTGCAGCTCCTCGAGGGACATCCCTGGTTTGAGCTCGGGGCGTTGTTTGCTTCTGAACGAAGCGCGGGTAAGCGGTACAAGGATGCAGCGCAATGGTTCCTTCCCTCCGAGCTGCCCCAGGAAGCCGCGGAAATGATCGTGCAGCCTATGGACGCGGTCGGCGCGCCCGCGAACGAGGAGCTAGCGATTATGTTCTCGGCACTGCCCGGCGATATAGCGAGCACGGTGGAGCGGCGCTGCGCGCAGTTAGGCTTCGCCGTCGCCAGTAACGTGGCTGTCCATCGGATGGAGCCCGACGTGCCGCTCATCATACCGGAGATCAATGCGGATCACCTGGCACTGATCGAGACGCAGCAGTCGAGTCGGGGCTGGGATGGCTTTATTGTCACGAATCCGAACTGCTCTACGATCGTTCTGGCGTTAAGTTTAAAGCCCTTGATGCCGCTGGGCATTCATACGGTTCACGTCGCCACGATGCAGGCCGTTTCGGGCGCGGGCTATACCGGCCTGGGCTCTATGGCGATTCTGGATAACGTCATTCCTTATATCGGAAAGGAAGAGGGGAAGATGGAGAGCGAGACGCTCAAGATACTTGGCAGCCTCGACGGTACGGGCGTGCGAGACGCCGCCTTTACCGTTTGCGCATCCTGCCATCGCGTGCCCGTGATGGATGGCCATACGATGGCGGTCTGGGTGAACTTCGAAGATGCAGTAAGCGTCGATGCGGTTAAGGAGGCATTTCTGGACTTCAGTAGCGAATTCAAGACACCGTTCGCGCCTCCGAAGCCCGTGATCGTCCGTGAGGAGCCCGACAGACCTCAGCCTCGGTTAGATCGCGATGCGAGCAATGGCATGAGCGTTTCGGTCGGCCGCATCCGTGCCGGGAACGTGGGAAACGAGGTCAAATATATCGCACAGGGCCACAATACCGTTCGTGGCGCGTCTGGCGCGTCAATTCTGAATGCTGAAGTGCTCGTAGAGCGCGGGTATATTCACTAATATCATCGCGAATCGAATTCCCTTACTCAGTACGAACGAACGGAACGATGCCGCTGGAGAACGCACGAGAAGCGCAGTACAGGATCCTGGTGGGATCCGTCAGTATTGTATCGGTGAGCGAGTTTCTCGCGGTGCTGAAAGGGATAGCGGAGCAGCACGCCGTGACCCTACAGGCGCTGGATACCGACCTGGTGGTGAGTGAGGCGCATCTGCACTCGGCCGTCGAGAAGGCGCTGCGGGCGGTGGAGAAGGGCACGAACATCACGAGCGAGTTAGGGATGGAGATCCTGGTATACGCCGCGGGAAAACGGCAGATAGGGCGTGCACTGGCGATGGGCGTCACGGAGGGCGAGAAGCGTATCGCCTGTATCATCGTTGCTCCAGATACGGGAACAGATTTGGATGCGGTGGTGGCATCAGTAAAAGCGAGCACGGGCCTCACTGAGGAACCCCATGCACTGCAGGCCTTTGAATGCGAGCACGACGCGTCGAAGCGGGCCAGATTGAAGCGTTTCTTCGGCATCACGGATGGCGAGCTGAGCGCCGTGGGCGAGGAGAAGTTGCCACAGCTCGTATTGGAGCGCGTGGCGCTTTTAGACGTGCTGAAATAAGCGTGAGCATAATACAAAAACAGATGGCGGAGGAGCGGAAGTATGCTTGAACTAGAACTGGGCATTTTAGGTGCGCTACTCTTTTTTTTACTGAGCCATCTCGCTATGCTGACGTATTATAAAAAATACGATTACTGGTGGCATTACTATTGTGATTTAGGCTATACAATCCCCCAAAACCGTCTCTCAATGCTCTTTTATAAAGCGGGATTGATCATCTTCGCGGTATTTCTGATGCCTCTCTGGATCAATATCGACTCGTATTTAACAGTAAACGCAGTATTCATCAAGGTTGCAGGGATAATCGGCTGCATCTCTTTTATACTAATGGTCTTATTTCCGTACGAGCGGTCAAGAAGGCTGCATTTCTTATCGCTATTCTCTGCGTTCACGGGATTAACTGCAGCCTTCCTCATTGCGAACCAGGAACTCCAGCATGCACTTCTGAATGTGTATGCTTGGTGCTTCCTCGTTTATATTTCAGTCGTTATTCTAACAACAGCCCGGTACCGTAAAGAGATGAAGCTGGCGCATAAATATCAAGCACCCGTGCAAAAGACCTTCGTTATCCTCTTCTTAGTAACGGTCATCGTCTTTTGCCTGAACCTGTCGTCGGCTTAGCGGTAACGTGCCCGTGCGGCAGCGTGATCGGGATCGAGCAGGCGAACTGGATGAAGCTGAAACAGGGCGCATTCGGTCAGCTATTCAGGTGCCCGGATAAAGCATCAAGCGTTTGTTGCGGCCGAAAGGAGCGCGTTACTCCTTTTACTTTTCTCGTTGATTCCGCGCGTTAAAGCAGCACACGTGCCGGGAAGCCTCTCCGGACCGTGCGTCGTGTTAAATTCGGCGGCATCGCTCCCGTCGCAGCGCCCCAAGTCGCGCAGTCCGGTGCACGTCACGGTTATGGTCCTCGTGGGCGAGGCCGAGCTGATTCAAACCCCTTCTGTCTGGTTATACGATCGAGGACTCTGTACGCAACGGCTCTTTTGATGCCGTGACGCGCGCGCGTATGCCCTTCCCGATAGCCTGCATTGCGGCACTTGCAGCATCGTGTGGCAGCCCTCTCAACTTGCCGACACCGAGTCGGGTAACAAACGTGATACTACTGGAGAAGAGCCATTTCTTGACGCTAATGTTGTGAAAGAAGTCATAACCATAGGTCTCCAGATTGTAACCAAACCACGTGATGGCATAGAAGATCACCTGGACATCGGTAACGATGATCCGACCCGGCCAGATCAAATTGTACCATCGCTTCTGTCTCGCGGTAAACAGCACGTTCTCGTCCTCTGCAATGATGCCCTTTTTGATGAGCATCGTGATCACTTCATCATTCTCCGCTTTCATATACCGGGTTTACCTCCCCACGTCGGGCAGATTTTGTCAAGCCCGCTCCTCTCTATGACCCTACAGGATGCACCTATCACCTCTGCTACCCCTTTTTTCCCCATCTTCTCACCCCCTTTTCGCTCTTTTTCTCTCACCTCACATAAAATTGATCCATTTCAGAAATTTGTACAGGAGTAAACCGCCGATAAGGAGTCCCGAAAAGCTCAAAGAGAGTATCCCGAGGCTGAATTGGAACGTTAAAGGATCGACCAGGTTAAAGGTGAAGATCAGATAGGCAAGGCCAGCAACACCAAAGAGCAGCAGTGCCAGGTAGCGGTTCCATTCGTAGATGACCGTGCCTTCTTCTCCCACAAAGGGGATCAAGGAATAGACCAGGGTCATCGCCACGACCGGAATGCCTACCCCTCCTACCCAGAAACCCCACCATACATCGGGATACCACACGAAAACAAGATAGTAAAAGACGGCCAGCAACGAGAAGAGGCTCATGATGTTTCCGAGGCAGATGAACCCCTTTATCCGCGGACTCAGATCTTCCCACAGCACGGCTCGGAGCGGATACCCTATCGGATGACCGAAGAGAGCAGTTACCAGCATCATGGTCGAAGCAGTCCGATCAACGATCGCGCCAACTTCAGCATTGAGAAGCAGCGCAAAGAAATACTGGACTGCCTCACGAACCACGATGACCACACCAACGAGCGCGACGATCAGGAGGAATACGTTCCACGCATTCGGTGCCAGGCCTGCGAAGGTAGGCAGGAGGAACGGTTGCGGCTGCTCAGCGAAGGGCATAAAATCCGGTAAGCTAAAGAATACCGTTCGCATCGTCAGTGTGCACTGGAGCGTGTAAGCAATGGAGAGCGCGAGAATCCCGAACGTGATCCTGAGCAGATCGCCGAGTAAGGTGGTCCGATAGTGAGCCGCCAGGACGCTCCGATGGAGCGAGAATTTGAGTCGCGGCGTGCGCCGATTCCGTATAGCTGTAGCATAGACGCCTGCGGCGGCAACGGCACCCGCCGAGATGCTCGCGATCAACATGGCAATGACGGTCAGGGGTGGCGCGATTGGCCGCTTCACGTTCACGAGCACCGAGTGATTCGCCGCCTGGATCTCGGCGTTCTCAGCAAAGCCCGTGGCTTCCAGCCGGTATAAACCGCCTGCTACTTCAGGATCGCTCACATTCCATGCGAAGACGAACGGTCGTGAGGTATCCTCGAACTGCTCGCTCCACGTGGCGCCCTGTATAACGAGCGATACGCTCGTGATCTCCTCACTCGCTCGCACGTAGATGCTCGTGGCATTCTGCAGCACGACGCCGGAAGGCGGATCAGTGATCACGATCCATGGCTGAACCGGTTCGAAGACCGAATGAGCGGTCTCGGGGATGAGGCTCGTGCCCTCAAACGTCTCAGTGTACTTGTCCGGGAACACAATGGCGGAGGCTGTGGGCACCATACTAACGGGTGCAAGCGCACCATCCGTGGCCTCATCGATTGCAGCCTGGAACGTTCCTTCAAGTATCTTCAAGTCCACTTCAGGCATGACGTACGTCGTGGCCAGCGGCTCGATCAGATCAGGAACGAGGAAGCTGATCTCCCTGCTCGATATCTTGAGTAAGCTCACCTCCCGCATCAACGTCTTTTCCAGTGCGAGCTCGAGACTATTGGCAAGTGCGACCCGGTGGGAGAGCCAGGCCGCCTCTTCGCGAACCGACGGCCTGAATGAGAATCGGAAGATGGTGTCGCCGTTACTTCTTATTGAGACATTTGCATGTGCCAGGTGGGATACCGTTTCGAGTTCACCTCGATCGATTACCGCTCGCGGCGGCACGGTGATCGTGACCGTCTGTGTAGCCAGCATGGTGCCGTCGCCCATGATGTTGATCGAGAAGGTGTGGGTACCGCTCCGCGCGTCTTCAGGAGTCGCTACGGTGACGGTGAATGCCACCGTCTTGCCGCCGTGGACATCGGTATGCTGAAGCGGGGTGAAGGCAACCCATTCCTCGTACCCGGGTGAGGTCTGGAGGGTGAGTATGCCGATCCGCTCGACTTCCGCCTGCACCAAGCTCGTGATCGCCTCGGGTATTCGTACCGCCTCGGCATGAACGAGCTTGAAAAGACTGCCGCCCGTTTCTTCGGTTACGTACTTCCAGGGCCGTAAATCAACGCCCGAATACAACGCTAATACCGTGATACCGTGCGTCTTGAGACCTGCCACGACATCCGCGAAATAGAGGTCATCTGCGGTACCCATCACACCGTCCCTGCCCGGATCTAAGCCGGTCCCATAGGCTGGATCGTGCGGCACATCATCGCCAAAGATAATTACGATCTTCTTCGCGCCCGTTCGCCAGCCGACGGCGGGATCGGCGTAGGTTTCATAGAGTGCACGGCTGTAGGACTCGGGATAATCCCCGCCATAGCCCAGGGTCAAGCCGTTGATCGCGGTACGCACGTTCGCCGTGTTCGTTGTTATCCCGCGATCCAAGTTCCATGGATAGTCATCCGCTCCGCCGTAGGTATTGCTATACCCGCCGTAGGTGTAATACCCGGGATAATCCATAAAGCTCGCGACGCCAAAGGCGCTATCAGGAACGAGCTCGCGCAGACG
>DSCO01000009.1 GCA_011049045.1 Methanomicrobia archaeon
CCCTGATCGAAAGACTTAAATGTGGCACTCTCTACCTATAGAGTATGACGAACCAGAAGAAGCGCGACTGGTATGGACCGACGCCAGGACTGCTGACCGTGCTCGTTACCGTGCTGGTGGCCTGTGGCCTCATGCCCCTGGCTGCTGCCGACGTTTCAGTGACCCGAGACCTGCCTGATGAGCCCGTTTATCCGGGCACGCAGATCACCGTCACCCTGAATCAGACCGGCTTTTACCTGACCGGTGTTGTCTGGGAGATACTGCCAGACGGCTTCGCATTCAAGGGCATTGCACCGGGCAGCGGCGGTGAGTATATGGCCTATGACCGAACCACGAACAACCTTACGCTCGGGTTTCGGGACCAAACGACCGTACGGTATCTCGTGGAGACCGGCACTGCCGATCAGATAGAGGGCGCGGTCTTCTCCGGAACGTGGAAGACCACAGATTCACACCTCAACAAACTATCCGGTGCTATTCACGGGGACCGTACGCTGACGCTCGGCACCGGCCCCGAGCCGACGCCGACACCAACCCCTGCACCCACGAACGGCGGTGGTAACGGTGGAGCGGTAACGCCAACGCCGACAACTACCGCTGCGCCGACCGCGTCGCCTGGCCTGAGTCCCACACCATCCAGTGCACCTACCGCTTCGCCGGGTGTAGTAACGCCAACGCCGACCGCGGCTCCCACGCCCGCACCATCAGCATCGCCGACCGCGAGACCGGGAATACCGGGCTTTGAGCTGATCGTTGCGCTCGCAGGGCTGATCGCGGTTGCTCAGTGGCTCTGGCGGCGAAGCAGTTAGTTAGTTAGTTAGAGCGTGTGTTAGTGTGTGAGTGAGAGCGAGTGTGGGTGAGCGAGAAAGTGGTCGAACTATCTTTCTTTTCTTGCTCACTGCTCCTTTTTCCCGTTAGTATGAGGCAGCGTACAGGTTGGAAGAGAGCAAGCGGGGATTGATCTGATCCATGCCGAAAGCCGCAAAAGCCGCAACCCGAAGACCGCAGGGCGGGAAGAGCGCCCCAAACGCCAAATCCGCTACTGAGGAGGACCTTGTGGGTAGATTCGTCGCTGAACTGCAGGCGAATCGCGACGCGCTACGGTATGTCGCGCTCTTCCTCGCGCTCTGTCTCATCTTCTATCTCCTGTATTACGCACTGCTCGTCAGCGGCTCGGCGGCCATCCTCTGGCTCCGGGAGTTCACTGCGCGCGTGCTCGGCACCATCTTCGCCCTCGCGGGCGCAAACGTGGTGGTCAACGGCGCGTTCGTCACGATCAACGGGTTCGGCCTTGAGATCATTGACGAGTGCACCGCAGTATTCTCCTCCATCGTCTATGCCGCCTGCCTCCTGGCGTACCCCACAACGATCCGCAAGAAGGTGATCGGCATCGCTCTGGGTGTTCCCGCGCTCTACGCGATCAATATCCTGCGGCTCGTGATACTCGCGCAGGTCGGTATTAGCCGACCCGCACTCTTCGCGTTTGTGCATGTCTACCTCTGGCAGGCTTCGTTCATCATCTTCGTCGTGGTGATCTTTATCCTGTGGCTCAAATTCGTGGTGAAGGAGTAAGAAGACGAGAGAGAGCGATGGCGCAAAAAACGAAACAGAAGCGGACCGTGAAGCAGCACGAAACAGCTGCGGCTGTAAAAGCAGCACCCGAGGAGAAGAAGAGCGTGCTCTTCGGGCTGCGCGAACGCGAAATTATCCTCTTCCTCCTGCTGTTCCTGCTCGTTTCCGCGCTCTTACTCGGTGCGTGGTATTATATCGGCCCCTATTATCAGAAAGCGGTCTTCGCCGTTGCACGCGTATTCCTGCTCCTCATGGGCTATAACCCGTCCCAGATCGCCGCGGTGAACATCGCGGGCGCATACCTCGGCAATTTCAATCTGGTGCCCCTGGTCGCCCTGGCGATCGCGACCCCGCGGTTGGCGCCCCGGCAACGGCTGGTCATGCTCGGCATCGGCATCCCCCTACTATTCCTGCTCCATGTGCTCGATCTGGTAGCCCATTTCCCGCTCTATTTCCACGGCTCGAAGCTTGCAGAGGTGGTGGTCTATTCCATCGGCGTGGGCGGCGTCGCGCTACCGTTCATTATCTGGTTCGTGCTCTGCTATGCCCGCTTCTTTAAGGGTGCCCGGGCGTAACTATCACCGACTGAAAGGCGAGTGCTTCTCCCGTCCCGGTGAGCAAAACCGCGGACCAGGCAACCGCTACAAATAGGCTGGTTTTAAATACCTCTACTCGATATATATCTCCGAACCGGAGGACTTACCGCTGCTGAACTACTGAAGCTCTGTGGCGCGGTTGGCCTGCTGAGCGTTCTACCGGGCTGCAGACTGCTTTGGAGTGCGCTACGCGCTATACCCACCGGTAGTTCACACCCGGTCTTCGGCGTGTGAGTGCGGGAGAATAAAAACATGAACGGGAAGCGAAATGAGCATAAAAAAACGGTTGGAGTGATCTCAATACTGATCGTACTGCTGTCTATTCTTACGACACTTATCGGGATGACGCCCGTCGGCGCGGCGCAGCAGGCGACGGTGACCCGGACTCTTCCGAGTTCTGTGGCGCCCAATGGGCAGTTCACGGTCACCTTGACTCAGACCGGGTTTCTGCTTGATATAGGCCTGGTATCTGAGGTGCTACCACCGGGCTTTGACTATGTTACCGGCAGTTATACCGGTAATGCTTCGGATCATGTAACCTACAATCCCGCAACACGAGTGCTCGAGGTAGGTTTTGGCTTCGAAAAAACCATTTCATATAAAGCTAGAGCGGGCTCCCGCACAGAAACGGCCGTGTTTTCGGGGACCTATAATGCTCTTGTTTCCGCTAACAATACCTGGCTGAAGGAAGAAGGTTACGTTACTGGCGAC
>DSCO01000010.1 GCA_011049045.1 Methanomicrobia archaeon
AGCGGGGCTGTAAAGTAAATGGGTGCTGGCAGCAAATGTGACTCGAAAATTATCCCGCAGAGTGGAACATAGTGCTCGTGATGGGTGATTTAGATCACTAACCCCCAACAGCTTGACAGCCGCCGTAAAAGCGAAAGGTTTTAAAAGCAGAACCTTTCGTTGGTTTATATGGCCTGGGTGCCTTGGGGTAATAGGTGCGAGCGGTAACGATGCTGAAGCCAGCAGAGATGAGGGAGCTGCGCATTCTTGTCCTGGACAAAGACGTAGACAGTGTCATCAAACGGCTCGACGCGCTCAGGAACGTTCACATTACGGATATCAAGGACTTTCACGATGAGTGGTCAGGGCTGATCAAGCCTGCAAAAGCCGAGGAGACCGCACTGAAAGCTTCTGAGCTTCTCACGAGACTGGGTAGCCTGATCGCTTCACTTCGACACGCGGATATCGAGACTGCCGGTGCTCCCGGGGCGGAGGTGCGGGCATCCGGAGAAGAGATTGACCTTGATGCGATCGAACGCGAGTTCCGCGGCCTTGAGCAGACCGTTACGGGTTTAACGAGCGAGCAGGAGCAGTTACGGGACGCATTGGCGCGACCTCGGGAGCTCTTGAAGGTTATACGGATATTAGAAGGATTTGGCCTCGATCTGGATTTCATTGGCGAGAAGGAATTTACCGCGGTCTCTGTGGGCCGGGTAGCGAGTAAGAATCTCGATGAGCTGCGTACTGCACTCGAGACCGTTACCGGTGAGCAGCACGTTATCGTCACAAAACGGATAACGGGTGAAGGAGAAGCGGCCGGCTTCGACTACGCCGTTATTGCTACACTCACGAAGGATAAGGAGGAGGTGGCACGGGCGCTGCGCATGACGGACTTTGAGCCCTTCCACCTGCCCCTACGCGAGCTCCCCGCGAAGAGCTCGGACGCCAAGGCGGCGATCGAATCGGAGATCCAGCAGCTCGAGGCTCAGCTAAAGGAGAAAGAGCGCGCACTTGATGAGATCAGGGAGACGCGGCTCCACGACCTCCTGGAGATGCAGGAACTCGTTGCGATCGAGGAGAGTAAGGCGAAAGTGAAGGGCCTCTTTGGTGCGAGCGAACGGGTGCGCGTGCTCGAGGGCTGGACGCCGAAGGACGAGGTTAACGCCGTGGTCAACGGGATTAATAGCGAGGTGGCCGGTTTGAGCGTCATCGAAGTACGCGAGCCCAGGCGCGACGATGTGCGCGTGCCCACGTTATTGAAGAATCCGAAGCTGGTCAAGCCGTTTGAATCCATCATTCGCATGTACAGCCTGCCGTCGTACCGGGATATCGACCCGACGCTCGTTACGGCGATTCTATTCCCCGTGCTCTTCGGGCTTATGTTCCCTGATATCGGGCACGGCTTATTACTGCTTCTGCTGGGGGCGTTGATGCTCTTCGAAGTGAAGCTGAAGGGCCTCAAAGAGTGGGGCATGATCATTTCACTCTGCGGCATTTGTGCTATCGGCGGTGGTGTGCTCTTCGGCGAATTCTTCGGGTTCAGTGAATACGCCGCGCACCTGCTCCATTCGTCAATGCATATGGAGGTGCCACCTCTGTTGCATTCGCTCTTTATCCATGAACCGCTCTGGTTCGAGCCGATACCGAACGTAACCGGAATGTTTGTCATTACACTGTTAATCGGTGCACTGCACATGGGTCTTGGTGTGGCCTTCGGCGTGCGGAACAAGCTCGCCGATAAGGATATGCTCGGAACGGTCATCGAGATCGTCAAGATCTGGACGTTAATTGGCGCGCTCTATTTCCTGCTCATCCTGCTCATCTCCTCGGTCGCTGACTCGGAGATCGGGCTTATCATCGCTATTGCGAATGCACTGGGTAGTATCAACGTCATGCAGGGCTTTGTAGTGCTCGTTGCGGCCCCGATACTCGTGCTCTTCCTGCTCTGCTTCGTCATGGAAGTGAAGCACGAACGCGCGCACGGGAAGCTATCCTTCATCGATCTCTTTATCATTGCCATAACCGGTGTGATCGAGGCGGTACTGGAGAACTTCTTCAGATTCCTCGCGAATACCATCTCTTACGGCCGAATTCTCGCGCTCGCGTTAGCGCACGCGGCGCTGATCGAGGTCTTCATCCTCCTGACCTTCATGAGCTCCCAGATTAATATTGCGTTCGCCGCGATCGTCTTCATCCTCGGCACGGCGATCGTGGTGATTCTCGAGGCGATCATGTCCGGCATCCACGCGGTCAGGCTGCACTACTACGAATGGTTTACGAAATTCTATCACGGCGGCGGTATCGAATTCACGCCCTTCAAGTTCCGGCGGACGCTAACCCAGTAAGGGGCAGACGCACCTGCCGTTCCTCATTGCATCCGCTCGAGTATCGCGCACGCCTTGCAGATACGGGTTGCTGAGGCGTCACCACATCGCTCGCACCGCAGTAGTATTTGCGATGACTCTGCGTGCGGTAGAAATTCCGCCAGCCGCTGATAGCCACGCATCACCGCATATTTCGTCCCCGGATGCTTCCGTTCAAGCTCGTTCAGCATCCCCTTGACGCTGAACCGGAACGAGCGCGCAGCATAGGGGCACGATGCGGTGATGAGCGGGATGCCCGCGAGGAACGCGTAGAGCGCAATTTCCTTTTCAGGCACGTCTCGCAGGGGCTTGATGCGCGGAACAAATTCCTCACGACGCCCGTTCAGCCGTGCCAGCCGCTGGAGATCGCCCCGGAGATAATTGATCATGATCGTCTGCACTTCATCGTCCAGGTTGTGCGCGGTGGCCATCTTCGTGGCGCCCAGCTCCTTCGCCTTACGATCAAGCAGCTTCCGCCGCAGCACGCCACAGAACGTGCAGGGCGCCTGCTCGAACCCGCGCGATGCGATCTGATTAAGAGTCACGCCAAACTCCTCGGCGAACGAGAACCGGAAAAAATCCACGCCAAGCTGGTTCGCCAGCTGTTCAGCATGTGCGAGTGTGACCGCCCGAAAGCCGTATATACCTTCATCTACAGCGATCGCGAAGAAGGTTAAATCAGGGCGGTTATGAAAGAGTCGGGTGAGCATGAGGAGCAATGCAGAGCTGTCCTTGCCCCCGCTCAGGGCTATAGCGATCGTATCACCACGCTCCACCATCAGTCGTTTCCGCATCTCCCGCTTTACCTTCCGCTCAACGTCCTCGACGAAATGCACGTCGCAGAGATGGAGGCCTGAATAACGCTGATGGACGATTGCGGAATTGCTGCACGAGCGTTTGCTACAGTTCATCGGTCGGTGTACTATTTATGGGATGAGGGAAATAAGTAACAGAAACCGGGGTGAACGGGTGAGGCTGAGCGGTGGCATTAGAGATTCGATTCGTGGAAACATGGGCTAAACAGACGTTCTATTACGTAATCATCGGTATTTTAGTCGGTTTTGCCATCGTCGCCTTTTTTCTTACCCTTAATTTCCTGCAGCCACTGTTCCTGGAGTTCCTCGGCGGGTATCGCGCTCCTGCACCCCGGTACGAGCGCCATTTCTTCGTTTTCAGTCCTCTTTTTGGTGACGCGTTTGCAAACCTTTACGTGCTGCTGCTTCTGGCACTGCTCCCGGGGATCGGTGGCTTGATCGTTGGCTTGATCAAGTATACGCTGCTTCCGGTCGAGAACCCGGAGTTGCATGAGACTGACACGTTCATCGACGGATTTCACAACAGGAGCGGGATCGTTAGTGGCAGGAGCAGCCTGATTCGCAGCATCTGCTCTGTCCTGACCCTTAGTTCCGGCGGGAGCGCGGGCCGCGAGGGGCCGAGTGCGATGATCGGTGCCGCGATTGGCTCTTTCTGCTCTAAATTCCTCAAGGTGGGCGAACGTGAGCGGCGGAAGATCGTCGCTGCCGCTGCGGGCGCAGGCATCGCCGCGATCTTCAAATCGCCACTCGGCGGCGCGTTCTTCGGCATTGAAACCCTGTACAAGCGCGATATGGAAATAGAAGCGCTGGTGCCCGCGATCATCTGCTCCATCACGGCGTATATCGTCTCAAGCTCCTTTCTTGGTCTCGGACCTCTTTATGCGATCGGCGCGTACGATCTAGAAGCCCTTTTGAAGCCCGTTTCGCTCCTCCTCTTCCTGATCCTAGGGGTCGTGCTCGTGCCGTTCGTCTTCCTCTTCATCACGCTGCTGAATTTGTCGCGCTCGTTCTTCTTTGAGCATGTGCGCATTCACGACGCACTGAAACCGGCGATCGGCGGCTTACTGCTGGGCCTGCTCTTCCTCATCGGTTATTTCTTCATGTATCTTTGGGGCAATGGAGAGAAGGGTTTGGGGGTGGCAGGCGGCTTATTTGGCGGCGGTTACGGCTTCATCCAGCTGAGTTTCTACGGCGAACTTGCCGTGAGTGTGCTGGCCTTCGTTGCCGTGGCGAAGATCGTGGGCACAGCACTCACGCTGGGCTCAGGTGGGAGTGGCGGGTCGTTTCTGCCCTCGCTCACCATCGGCGCCGCTCTGGGCGGTGTATTCGGGCAAGTACTCAGCCTCCTCTTCCCTGAAACGGTAGAGGATCCCTGGCTCTTCTCGCTCATCGGTGCGGCTGCATTCCTCGGCGCGGCCGCCAATACGCCACTCACTGCACTCTTCATCGTCTCTGAGATCTCAGGTTCGTACGAACTGTTCGTGCCTGCATTGCTCGCCATCGTGCCCGCCTACTCACTCATACGGAAGCAGTCGGTCTATCCAGGGCAATATGAGCTGCGTAAAGATTCGCCTGCGCATCGGCGCGAATTTGCGATAGACATCCTCGAAGGCTTGCGGGTGCAAGATGCCTATACGAAGGATGTGCTCACCATACATAAGGCTACAACAGTAAAAGAGGCACTCTATTTCGCGGAGCAGACCGGACACATCACCTTCCCGGTCGTTGATGACGGGGGGAAGATGATCGGGATAACCACCGTTATCGATCTGGAGAAGGAGCGGGCGGATGGCTCGGAGTATAAGAAGGTGGAGCGAATGTGCGTAAATAAGGTCGTGGTGACTTATCCTGATGAGGCCCTCGAGGACGCGCTCCGTAAGATGGACACCTATCATGTGGGTCGCTTGCCAGTCGTGAAAGGGGAAAGCGAGGATGAGCGGAAAGAGCTGCTTGGGATCATTGGCAGGGCGGACATCATACGGGAGCACTTCCGAAAATGGGCGTATCTCAAAGCCGCCACGTCGTAAGCCTCGTCTACCAAAACGCGTCAGCTATTCGCCCGGCCGTGGCACGCGTGTGCGGAAACGAAATCCTAAAAACTTTTTGTACTCGCCTGTTATACTCGATAAACAGAGGGAGGGGGAAGAGAGCGGAAAAATGACGATAAAGGAGGAGTTACCGCCGGGGGCAGTACCGCCAGAGGAGATTCAGGAGACCAATGCGCTCGTCTCGTACACCTTTGCGGACATTTTTAAGTCGACCATCGGGCCGCTGGGGGCAAAGAAAATGATCACCAGCGCGGCGACGAAGATCGAAGCCGACGATCTGGTGACCAGCAACGGCTACAGCATCGCGCGCGAACTGGCGTTTACGCATCCTGCTGCTGATATCTTGATAACCGCAGGACTATCACAGGGCGAACGTGTGGGCGATGGTATCGCGACCGTGATGATCCTTACCGGCGAATTGGTCTGGCGCGGGTTCGAGCTGAAGAACCTGGGGATCCATCAGAACGTAATTGTAACCGGGTATGTAAAGGCCCTGGAACGTGCGCGCGAGGTATTGAACGAACTCGCAATACCGGTCGATATAGCGACGAGCGACGAGTACTTGCGATGCGTAGCGAAGACCGCATTGAAGAAGGGCGAGTACTGTGACGAGGAGCGATTGGTCGACACCGTCGTCGCGAGCATCAGACGAATCAGCGAAAGTGGCGAGCGTCCGATCGATGTCGATGAGGTCATTATCGAGGCGAAAGCCGGCGGCAGCGTGAGTGATACGGAATTCCTCGAGGGCCTGCTGGTAGACCGAAACGTTCTGGACGAACTCCCCACTGAGGTGGAGAACGCGAAGATCGCACTGCTCGATTTCCCCATTGAGCATAAGGAGCCCAGAATGAAGGGCAGAAAGGAGCTCCCCACCGGAACTGGTGCTCGCGAACGGAGCAGGGCGGGCGACACGGAAGGTGCCGTGGGGTATTACGTCAAGTTCACCAAAGCATCGCACTTCAAAGAGTTCCGCGATACGCGAGCGCGACTCTTTACCGCGATCATCGACGATGTGATCGCTTCGGGCGCGACCGTGGTCTGCTGCCGCTGGGGCGTTGACGACGACGCGCTTGATCGGTTCCGCCGGGCGGGGATCATGCTGATCAAGCGTGTGAAGATGACCGATTTGCGGCGGTTAGAGAAATCGACCAGGGGAAAGATCGTGCAGGCGGTCACCGACCTCACGCCGGATAAATTGGGCTCTGCCGGGCGCGTGGTCGAGCGCAGCGTGGGCAACGTCAAATTGGTCTTCTTCGAGGACTGCCCGTACAAGAAATCCTCCACGATTCTTATTCGGGGCGCGCATCTGCGGATCCTCGAGGGCATGGTTGGCGATATTAAGAGCGCGATGCACGCGGTTGCACGGCTATTCGACGATCCACGGATCGTACCGGGTGGTGGTGCGGCTGAGATCGAATGCGCAGCAGCGTTACGAACCTATGCACAGACGATCCCCACCAAGGAGCAATTAGCAATCAACGTCTTTGCTGACGCCCTTGAGTGCATCCCGAAAGCGATCGCGAAGAATAGTGGCATGGACATGATCGACACGCTTACCGAACTCCGAGCGGCGCACTACGCGGGGGAGTGCCGTGCGGGGATCTCGGGGAGTGAGAAGACCGTGAAGGCAGACCTTGTGGCAGAGGGCATCGTTGACCCGCTCTCGGTAAAACTACAAGCGTTAATCGGAGCGAGTTCTGCAGCCATGGGAATGATCAAGATCGATGACCTGCATATCGCGAGGAGCGCGGTAGATGAGGAAGCGTCGAATGTTGAGGCGCAGATCGCGGGCAGGACGAGGGAGCTGATCGAGACGGAACGCGAGCAGATGGAGTTCAAGTACAAGGGCGGGCGGTTGAAGTATCCGGGAACTGAGGGAACGAAGCCGACATCAGTCTATCGGCGGGATTAATGTTATAGGGTAGGAGAGCCACCCAGCTGTCCCACGAACGAACTCGGAACTACCGACACATATATGAATGAAAGCCGTGTCGCGGTTAGTTACGTTACGTTACTTCGCCCGCGTCACGGTCAACTCAATCTTCTCCCAGTTCGGGTTCACACCCCTCAGGACACAGACCGAACTGGCCATCGCCCGTCCGATAATATTCTGTACGAATTCCTTCGTCACTATCTCTTCGTCGTCAACCACGATCTTCAAATCTACGTTTTCATCCATCTTAATCATCTCACCTCGCTCTTTATTTAGTGCTGCTTGCTTTATTTTTGCTTTTATTTTATTAGCCCTTCACCGAAAATACGGCTCCCGATACCGCATCGCCAACCGCAACTGGTTGAGTATATGCGCCTCATCCGTGCGCTCGATAGGCACGAGATTGTCATCACGGAGCAAGCAAGGCTTCAGCTTGCCGTCCGAAGTCACGCGCAGCCGTGAGCAGTTAGCACAGAACTCCGTGTTATCGATCGGATGCACCACCTCCACCTCGACGCCGTCGATGAAGTACTTCTTCCTGCGCTGCATTCTTCTCGTGCGCGTCTCAGAAGCCTTCGATTTGAGCTCAGCCTCGAGCATGCGGAAATCCGCCTTGAACCGCTCCAGTGGCGGATTGAAGGACGGGATCAGCTCGATCGGCTGGAGGATGACCACGTTACCCCTGCCGCGCTCGTTACAGTCGCGCACGAACCGCATCATGTCCGCGATCTCGTTGTCGTTGATACCCCTGAGGAGTACCATGTTGAGCTTAATGGGTGTGAGCCCGAGGTCGATCGCGTGGTGAATGCCGGCGATCACGCGCGGCAGGTTGTGCTTCGAGCGCGTGACGAACTCGTATCGGTCCTCCTGCAAGGTATCGAGGCTGACATTCACCCGATCCAGGCCCGCGTCAACGAGCTCCGCTGCATACTCCTGTAGAAGCACACCGTTCGTCGTGATCGAGATATCATCCTCAAACGGCCGCATGCCCCGTATGATCTCGGCGAGGTCACGCCGCACCAGCGGCTCGCCGCCCGTGATCTTTATCTTCCGGATCCCGAAATGCTCGGAGGCAACGCGAGCGATGGCGATGGCCAGCTCGGGACTGATCTCCTCCCATTCCTGCTTCGGTCTGCTATCACCCTCGCGATGGCAGTAGATGCAGTTCAGAGGGCAGCGATCAGTAAGTGCAAACCGCAAGCTCCGGATTGCACGTCCGTAGGTATCCGCCAACCGTTCCTGAGCGCCGGTTGCCACTTCTTGTGAGTCTTGTGCGGTCATCTCGTTCTGCTGTAGACGCCACCATTACGTGCCGAGCATGCTGATGATAAGGGTGAGGATCGCGAGGCCGAGCGCGAGCCCGTAGACACCGGTGTTCCAGGCCAGGACCTTCTTGCCGTCGAGGATACTGAACGGGATAAGATTGAAGACCGCGAGCCAGGCGTTGATCGTCATGCCGAAGGTGCCGATCAAGCCAAGTACGCCCTGAGGTGCGAGCGAGAAGAGCCCGAAGAAGAGAAATGCCAGAAGCACGTTCGTCATCGGGCCGGCCAGGGCGATCTTCCCGTTCTCCGCACGTGTCAGGTACGGGTTGAAGATCATGACGGCGCCGGGAGCGACGAAGATGAAGCCGAGGAAGGCAGTGAAGATAGCGAGGAGCAGCATCTGTGGCGCCATGCGGAACTCGGACCACGCACCGAATCGTTGCGCAACAATCTTGTGTGCGAGCTCGTGCAGGATGAAGGCGAGACCAACCGTGACTGCGGAGATGGCGAAGACGGTGATCATATCGAGCGCGTGCCATCGCCTGAGGATGAGGGTAAAAGCGAAGGCTATGGCGAGCCATGCGATCACCAGATGCTTCAGCTCCGTCTCGCTCGTTTTCATAGGCATAGCTGTAACAATAGCCCGGGACGGATTCGAACCGACGTCACGAGGTCCAGAGCCTCGGATGATTGACCGCTACACTACCGGGCTATTTTCTTATCTCTGCTTCCGCGTATAAAAAACTTGGAAATATCGGCTTTATATTTCAAACCGAATGAGAACAGTGCGATGAGCAGGATAATCAGCTCGATACCACTGCTGATTATCGGTATCTCCGGGACGCTGGGTGTGGGCGTGGTAACGTAGACGAGCTCACCGACCGTTCCGGGCACGAGACAGGAGAAAAGCAGTGTTAAGCCCTGCTCGTTCACCCCGAGCCAGAACAGCGGGTTGTAACTCGCCGTGCTGAATGGATGAAGCAGGAAGACGCCGTTATAAAAGCCGTCGAGTGTGATGTGTGACGCGAGCAGTATCGAGGCGAAGATGAAGTAGCGATCCGGGAGAGCAGTGATGTGAAGCCGCTTATTGGCGAGCAGCACCAGCAGCGGCACAACGATGACGAAGAGATTGTGCAGGGTCGCGCGATGCACGCCAAGGTAAGAATCGAGATCGCTGATGAGCCCGAACGGGAGCAGGAGCAGCGCGGGCTTGAACTCGTCGTCCCTGAGAAACGAGGCGAGTATAAAGAGCGTGATGGCGAGATGGAGTCCGATACTGGGCATGGTCAGAATACTATTAGCACTGACGCTTTAAACTATATTACTTGCCTGACGTGAGCCGAGAGCACACGGTTGGTAAGACCGGAGAAAGAGCAACTGCTACGCTCTTCCCGGTCCTGAAGTCCCCATACTTAACGGATACAGCTCGCGCGATGTACGGAGAGTAAGGAGCTCCCGTGTGGTTCCGGCGATCACTTACTTCTTGAACTGGCTTTCCAGGTAATCGCCGATGAACGTGCCGATGATGAAGATGACCACGAGGATGATCACACTGATGAAGATGCCGATGACGCTCCCGGCGAAGAGGACGAGCCCGCCGACGGCAGAACCGAGATACGCGCCGGCGACGAAAGCGATAATCCCGAAGACGATGCCGATGATAATGCCGTAGATCGCGCCCTTCTTGAGCAGACCCCAGCGATCCTCCTTACCGGGCTTCGCGTACCCGTAGAACACGCCGATAATAAGAACCAGTAGCTCCAACCACATTTCTTTTTGCCACCTCCTAGCATAGCAACAGGTGAAGAAGCTATATAAACGTTGTGGATGATAGTGGCTTTTCCTCCTGCAGTCAAGTCAGCACCTGAGCCCCAAGCTTGCCTCTTTAGTCGCCCATTTTCACCAGTGTAAATTCAACAGCGGGGGAGTATGAAAGGCTGTTGGGGAATATACGTGCGCGCACGCATAACAGGATATTGATCGTTTTAATTCCTGGATATGCAGACTTTGTGCCTGCTCGTAACAGACACACAACAGGGAGTTATAAAAAAAAAGGCGTGTGAAAAAAAAATCACCACCTTCTGATTGTTTGTATATGATCAGCATGCCCCTAGCAGTCCTCTGCATCTCAGACATGCGACCATGTTCTTACTCGCTCACTCGTACGTACAGCTCAGACGCGTCTACTTCTTGAGCTTGCTCTCCAGGAAGTCACCGATGAACGTGCCGATGATGAAGACGATCGCAAAAAGGACCACGTTGATGAAGACGTTGACGAAACCTTTGCCGAAGGGGAAGAGCCAGCTTGGGAGAATGCCACCCGCGAAGAATCCGAGGAGTCCGAAGACAATGGCGAGGATAATGGCGTAGATTATCCCTTTCTTGAACAGTCCCCAGCGATCCTCTTTGCCCGGCTGCATGTATCCGTAGATCAATCCAAGGAAAAATCCGATCCAAAACAACATTTTTCGCTTTCACCTCCTATACTTCTATAATGCACAGTGGTTGAGGATCTATATAAAGGTTGCTGGAACTGCCGCCGCTAGAAATGAGGGCGTATACACGCTGTAGAAGCGATTGCTAGCGCTGGTACAGCGGATAAGAACGTAGCTATCGTGATAGTTAAGTACGCTTCTCGCAAATGCTGGGCGAGCAAGTTCGACCGGTATGAGCAGCAGCTCGCGGGGGAATGACGTTAGTAGTGAGACGGAGCCGAGAGGATCGTCTGGGCCAAGTTGACCAAGGAGACGGGACTGCAGAGTTCCTGCGTGGTATGAGCCAGGACCAGAGGAGTTTGAAGGTGTTGGGCCCTATGGTTTCGGAGGTGCCACATTCTTTACCAGCGAAAGGTTGACCTTCTCCTCGATGATACGGTCAGAGTCGCGCATTGCGCTCGCGGTATCCCCGAAATGCGCCTTCGCCGCCTCCAGCTCTGCGACGATCGCCGCCGCATCCCCCGCAGCAACGAGTTCGGCGAGTCGTGTAGCGGCAGTTATAAAGGTCTCATGCACCGCACGCATCTCCAGATTCGTCTGGATTTGCGCATAGAGCCTAGGGTCCTGATACAATAACCGGCCAACGAAATCGAGCACGACCGCGTACATCGGGCCCATGAATTTCCGTGCGCGAGCGACATCGAATCCTAGATTTTTTAGCGTGATCCCGAAAGCGAAGAGCACGAAATGCGGCAGCCCCTGGATAACCGCCATCAACGCATCATGCTCCTCAGCCGTAAGGCAGGTGATCTTCGCGCCGTTCCGCTCGAAGAGCGCCCGGATCTTTTCAGACAAGGGCCCCGAGCGAACGGGTACAAAGACCACCGGCATGCCCTTGAGACTCTTTGTTGAGGGCCCGAAGAGCGGATGTGTGCCCAGTACCTCCACCTCGTGCGCGGTACAGCGCTCCATCAGCGCCACCGGCGTCCGTTTCACCGAGCTGATATCCATGAAGAGCGAGCCGGGCGGGAGTGCAGGCCCTATACGCTCGATTACACGACTCGTAAGCTCGATCGGGACGGAAACGAGCACAATGTCTGCTGCAACAAACTCCGCTCGTAGCGCTGCTCGATCGGCCGTCAACACATCGGTCAGTGCGTACTCGACGCCCAGCTGCTTGGCTACCGCTGCGGTCTGGTCGCTGACATCCACGATGCGCACGGAGACGTCGTGCTCATTGAAGAACCGGGCGAACCACGCACCCATGGCGCCCGCGCCGCCGAGTATCGTTACCTGCATCGAAACAAACTCACCCTCACACTGTTTATCTATCGTATCGTTAATCAGGTAAAAACCAAGGTGCTTCAACTAACTTACGCCATACTGCCCAGCAGGAACGCCAGGAACGAGATGAGGTAAATGCTGTAGAAGCTGCCCACGCCGCCGAGATTGAAGAACGCGCTCCCGACCTCTCTTCGGGGCAGTGTAACCAGTGCTATGGCCATGGCGAGCAGTATGCCGAAGATGGCAGGCACGAAGATCAGCAGCCGAGCGACGAGCGCGAGTGGCAAATCGGGGGGTGCAAGTAACAGACCGAGCGGAATCGCGAAGAGGCCCGCGTAGCTCGGCACGATAATGCCCACGCCTGCCTTCACTTCGGTCACCATGAAGGTGATGAGCGCCACGAGCAGCGTGATCAAGCCGATCTCCAGCAGCGGGAGTGCGTACTCGTTCGCAGGATCAAAGAATCGCAGGAGATAGAGCGAGAAGACGAACGGGATGATGAACCCACCCATATTGAGCGTAATTCGCGTCCTGTACCGCCGTTCGGGATCTTTCTGCAGCTCTTCCAGAACCGGCACACCATACAGCTCACTGATGCAGCGCGCTTCATGCTCGCTGTACTCCGGTTTCTTCGTGCGGATCATGAGGATCGGGATCTCGATGAAGCTCGTAAGCAGCATGGCCAGAACGACAATAAAGAAGCCGAAACTCTTCTCAAAATCCTGGCTACCGCATAAAACAACGGTTGGTACAAGGAGCAGCCCGTAGAAGACCAGCGGCTTCACCTGCGGCTTGTTCACTATTTTTCTCATCGTTTTAAAAAGGTTGTTCCGCAATACTATATAAAACATACGCCTGAACGGGGCTGCAAAGTTAAGGGGTGCTACCGCACATTCGACTCGAAGAACATGCTACCGAGTGGACAATACCGCGGGTGATTTAGATCTTCAACCCCCTGCAGGTAGACAGCCCCGCCTGAACGGTCATGATAAGCAGAACGGCGAATGAGAAACGTGCGGTGCTAAGCATGAGCATACGGGAGCGCGGGAGGCTCTTGATTGCTTACTCGGGTGGTGTTGATAGCGGGCTCCTGCTGATACTCGCGTCCGAGTTGCTCGGTACTGATAAAGTATACGCGGTCACGCTCTCGAGTTCGCTCCTGCCGCAGCGCGAAGTGGCCGCGATCGAGCGTTTCGTGAAGGAGCAGGGCATCAGGCATCAATTCGTGCCCTTCCCCTGGCAGACGAACGAGACATTTATACGCAATCCACGAGCGCGCTGTTATTATTGTAAACGCGAGATGGCACGGCTCTTATACCAGATCGCGGCTGCAAAGGGTATCAGCATCGTTGCAGAAGGCGTTAACGCTTCCGATTACGAGGAAGACCGGCCAGGGCTTCGTGCGGCCACTGAGGCGGGCGTATGGCACCCGCTCGCGGAAGCGGGCCTGACGAAGCGCGAGGTGCGGGAGCTTGCAGCAGCAGTGGGGCTGCCGTTCGCGGCGAAGCCCGCCTCGCCCTGCCTGGCGACGCGTCTGGAATACGGAGAACGGCTCACGGCGGAGAAGTTAGCGCGGATCGAGTCGGCTGAGGCGTTTTTGCACGAGCTGGGCTTCATCCAGGTGCGGGTCAGACTGCATCGCGGCGGTCTGGCGCGGATAGAGGTTAGTAGAGACGAACTGAACGCCTTTTGCGATTACACGCTGCGCGAGCGCGTTTCGCGCGAATTGAAAGCGCTGGGGTTTCGCTACGTCACGCTCGATCTCGAGGGGTACCGGAGCGGAAGCATGGATACTTAGCTTGCTTGCTTCCGGTAGCTAACCTGCGAATTTCGCACGCTGCGACAACTTCACCGCGAGCGGCAGCGGTCTAAAGGGCTTATCCACGAGCTCTGCATCGAGTCGCGCTCTCAACTGGGAAACGGTCAATTCCGCTTTCTTCTGCTGCTGCTTCGTTGAGTCTGCCCGGATCGTCACGGCAAGGATCTGGCGCTCGACCTCCTGGTCTCCGATCACCGCAACGTAGGGTATCCAGTCTCGGCCCGCTTCCCTGATCTTCTTCGAGACCGTTTCATCGCGGTCATCGAGATCCACCCGTATGCCTTTGAAGTGTGGGAGGAGGTCTTCGATGTACGCTACATGTCGCTCGGCCACGGGTATGAACCGGAGCTGGGTCGGTGCGAGCCAGAGGGGGAGCACCGGCAGCGCACCCGCCTCCATCTCCAGATACGCCTTCTCCAGCAGCGCGTACATGCAACGCTCGATCGCGCCACTGGGCGAGCAGTGCAGGATGATCGGGCTCTTCAGGGTGCCGTCCGCATCGGTGAAGGTGATACCATATCGCTCCGCATTCTCGACATCGATCTGCACGGTGGAGAGCGCGGATGCCTTGCCGAGCGCATCCACGAAGTTGAATTCGAACTTGAGCACGAAATAGAAGAACCGCTGGTCCCAGCGCTCGATCAGCACCGGCCGACCTGCTTTCTGGATCAGACCGTCTAATAACGCCCTGCTATGCTCATCCTCGTAGAACTCGCGGGTATACCGTAGCGCGATCTCGTAGTCCGCGGGTGAGAAGCCGATCGCCGCGAGGGTGTGCATACAGAATTCGTACTGCTTCCTGAACTCCTCCAGGGCCTCGTCCATCTCTCGGCACAGCGTGTGCATGTCCGGCATGGTGAACTTACGTAACCGTCGCAGACCCACCAGCTCGCCCCGTTTCTCTTTCCTGAACGAAGGTGCAAGCTCGAAGATCTTCAAGGGTAAGTGCTTGTATGAGATGCTCGATTCGCTGCTCATGAGGAATTGCCCGAAGCAGGCAGCGAAGCGCAAGAAGAGGTCCGGCTTGCCGCCTTTACCCAGCAGCGAGTACTGCCGCGCGGGGAATCGCTCGAGGTAATCCTTCAATGACGGGTGGAGCGCGCTGTACATGATCGGGGTCTCCACCTCAACCGCGCCGTACTCGGCGACCGAATTTCGGACGTAATCTTCAATGAGCGACTTGATCAGCTTGCCTTTGGGGTAGAACCGCAAATTCCCGGGATCGGAAGAGGGCTCATAATCTGCGAGCTCCAGCCGTTTCATCAGCTCCACGTGCGGCGGGATCTTATCCACCTCACGCCGTTTCTCGCTCTCATACAGATAGAACTTCCGCAGATTATCATGCTGTGGTTCAAATACAAACGCATCGGTACCCACGAGGTTACCCCGCCCGTCTGCAATGAAGAACTGCGATATCGCCTTCTCCTCAGCCACCAGAGCCTTTGATTTCCGCTCTTCAGGTGCTGTTTCCGATTCCAAACCCTCTGCAACCGTAATTTTCCGCGAGAGCTCTGAGAGTGGATGGCCCTTGCAGCGCAGCGTGAAGGATTTGTACCAGCCAAAGGGCGCTCGTGTCACGGCCACATCGCGTGCACTCAGATCCGCTTCCAGGCGGCGGAGTAGCTCGATACTCGTCTCCGGCGACGCCAGCTCCGCGCTCAGATGCGCATACGGGTAGAGCACGATCCGTTCCGCATTGACCTGATCGGCGATTGCAAGCGTTTCGTTCGCTGCTTGCGCGACGATCGAGGGCACATTCGCCTCGTCCCCTTGCTCCACCGCGATGAACGCGACCAGAGCCTCGTCTAGGCGCGCGTTTTTCTGCCCTGGTTCAAGCGGCTCCGCGACCCGCGTCTTCTCCTTCGCTTCGTATTCTATAAAGTCCGCATGGATGAACAGCAGTTGCACTTTTTACACCTCGTCTGGGCTCATCAACAGGTTTTTCTCCCAAACTACATTTTAATGAAGAGCTATTAAAGATTGTATACGAGCATGGAGCGATTGGAGCTGCGAACGAAGGAGAGCATCGAGCTCATCGATATCACGGACGAGGTACAGCAGATCGTGCGCGCGAAACGTGTGGACTCAGGGATCTGCGTCGTCTTCTCCAGGCATACGACCACCGGGATCGTCATCAACGAGAACGAGCCCGGC
>DSCO01000011.1 GCA_011049045.1 Methanomicrobia archaeon
GTTTCTCTTTCGGTAGTCCGGGCAATCAGGATTCAAACACATCTGGTCTTTGAATTTGCTCCTGCCCTGGAGTAAATTATTAGATCAGGCGTATATAAAAGTCACGGTTTGGCGGACATTACGGTTTTACGGCATATTGATATCTGTAGGCCCCTGTGGGCGACTAATAACGTGAAAGAAGTTTATCAGCGTTTTCGTGTCCTGCTCACTGCAGCTTAAGTGCGGGTATCCAATCGTCGTGCAGCTTGCCGGTGGTTGCTGTCCACGAACTCCGAACAGGTTACTACGCCACCAGTTGTGTTGAAGACCTTATCGTGTATGATCAGTGGGTACGAGCCGGTGTGGATAGTGTAGTTGCAGGTCTCGTTGGCGTAAAGGGCGGGATGCACCTGTCAGAGTACAGGAAGGAATACCCAGCTGGTCCCGGTCGCGGACGCTCTGCCCGTCCCTATATGAAGCAGGAAGATAATTGATTACGTAACAAAGAGATAGATGATAACCGTCGAGTTCGTCATATATGGCGGTGTGCATCAGGATACGCAGATCAATGCCGCACGGGAATTCGTTAACGCTCATATGGCGACCGAGGTGACGTCTACCGTGACGTATCTCGGCGAGACGCCCGCACTCACGGACTACGGTACGTGCTCGTTTCTGCGTCCGGAAAACCTACCAGAATCGGATATTGCGTTACTCAATCCGAGGTTGCCGTGCGCGTACATCTTCATGTGGCAGACGCCCGGAGTGGATGTCTGCTGGGGCGGCGGTAATTACGGGTTAGCGATCAATGGCCGGCCGTTCGACTCGATACCGTATAACGTTTGGTGGTGGAACACGGCATCCGAGTGGGGGCACAAGCTGACCTCGGCGGCGGCGATCATCATACACGAATTACACCACACCTTCGAGAGCATCCTCCACGACATTCTCGGCTATCCGCTAGCCATGAGCCGCTCAGAACACATCTACGGGACCACCGTACCGCACATGGATCACCTGTCAGACTTCGATTTCACGGACCACTACGAATGGTCAGCATGGGCATACCATGAAATCAGCCCTGAGATGTGCACAGCCATCGAATCATTCTGCGGCGCCATCCCGCCACACCACTAGTTGAGTTGAGAAAGGTAAGCAGCGAGCTAGAGGCCGTTACGGTTTCGTGCACGCTCCGCTCATGGTCGTCATGAATAATACGCCAGAACCTATCCAACCAGTAGTGGTTACGAAACGTGAAAAAGCGGTAACGGCCGGAAGGGTGGTTTTTCAGGTTCACCCGTCGCTCCCCGCTCCACCTATCTTCCGGGAGTCAGCTCAGAGCACGAGCTGTTTCGCGAACGTTGTCAGGTTCCTACAGCCGCTCTCATGCACGAGCACCAGATCCTCGAGTCGAACGCCCCCGACGTCAGGCTCGTACAAGCCCGGCTCGATGGCGATCACATTCCCTTGCTGCAGAACGTACTCGTTATCACTAACGCTGGGGTTTTCGTGCACATTGAGCCCGACACCATGCCCGGTAGAATGAATAAACCCACGTTTAGCTCCTGTTCGGATCGTGCCATACCCCCGGGCCTCGAAGAGCTCGCAAACGGTGAAATGAACGTCTCGACAGGAAACGCCCGCCGTGACGCGTGCCAGTGCAGCGTTCTGTGCCGCCAGCACCGCGTCGTACATCGCTCTGATCTCCGGGTCAGGCTCGCCGTAGACGACCGTTCTCGTCATATCGGCGAAATAGCGTTCAGTCTTCAAGCGCGGGAAAATATCAATGATGATCGGTTCATCAGGTAGGAGCGGCCCGCGACCGGAATAGTGAGGATCCGAAGCCTGTTTTCCGCACGATACGATCGGCAGGTCGCCGTTGGAACTGCAGCCTGCGTCGATCAGCGCGTGCTCGATGATCGCCCTGACCCGTTCCGCAGTAAGCACCGCGCCGTTATACCACAAGACGCGGTCCTTCCCGACCCTGGCCTGTTTGATGATCGCAAGCGCCTGAGCCAGCGCAAATTCGCACGCTTGTTGCGCTTTTATGATGTACTGCACTTCCTGATCTGTTTTGATCTCGCGCTGCTTCGTTATCGGAATCTCTTCCTGAGGAACCACGTCTATCCCGTTCGTCCGCAGCGTCTCGGCGGTACCGAGATAGAACGTTCTGGGTACCGCCGCGGCCGTCACACCCTCGTCTCTGAGGAGCTTTATGAGGACCTCATCCCATTTGAGATTCGTGCCGTAGTCGAGCGAAGACCGGACGTCGTGCACGCGGGACTCTTTTCGCGCACGCTCATACTCCATTTGAGAGACAACGAGCAGCTCTTTTTGGTCCTGGCCCTGCGGCACGGCGAGATAGATGAAAGGGTCGCCCGCTAGAAAGCGCGTGGCATAGTACATATCCGCATTCCGCAGGCTCTCACTGAGCATGAGTAGCGGCTTCTGCACTTCGTCCCGATGCGCCGATTCACGGGCCATTGCTCTCGGTTGTGGTTTATCCGTGCAGGATATAAATAATCACCCGGGAGAAGCCCGCAGGCACGTGATTTCGTCGAGCGTCCGCGTTGCACCGTGAAATTGGATCGCGGAGCTAAGCTTTTTGTAAAACAAACCGAGAGGTATGTGTATATAACCATGACGCGCCTCGGATTGCTCGTGCACGGACCAGAAGCAGTAGATGAAGGCGAGGTGGAGCGAGCATTTGTGACCTTGCAAGGTCATGGCTTTGAGCTTGAAGCGGCACTGGGCGGGATCTCCGGTAAAACGGCGGTCATTGACGCGGGATTACAGCATATGATCGATATCACCAAGGATATGCGCCCCTCGGAGGTGCTGGGCGATTTCCTGAGTCACGGCATCGACTTCGTCATACTGGTCAATCATGCGAAGACCGATGAGAGCGGCCTCAGGCTCGGCGAAGGCATCCTGGGTAATTTCGTGCGCACCGGGGGGCGGCCCGAAGAGCTCTCCTTCGTGCAACTGGAATACTGTAACCGGCGTTGCATACGGTGGCTGCTCAAGCCAGGGGATGATGCCCTGTACGGTGAGCTGCGTGAGCTCTTCAGTGAGTTCACCGAGCTCGTGCCCCCGAAGCGGGAATCGCGCTGCAGGAGGTCGGCCGGCCTCGTCTACCGTGAGATACGGGGTGTGGAGCCCGGTGAGAAGATCGTGCTCAACGGTGTTATCATCGGGACGGTCTCGCGCGACTGTCGCGATAGCTGCGTAACGCTGATTGCGAAAGAGGGCCGAGTGGTGGGGCTCGAAGGGGGCGTGCTGATCGAGCACAATCTTGCGAAGTTACCGCCGGTGGATCTGGAAGATGAGCTGATAAAATCTGCGTTCGTGATCAGGCGTACAGCGCCGAAGCAGGTGGAATGCGCGGGTACGTTCGGCACGGGAAAGCGAAAGAAGAAAGCGTGCTTCCTCTGCACGGTTGAGAAGCTGTTTCCGAAGCTCGAGGATGCGGATGCGACTGTTGAGATCGTGGTTACAGTCGGTGACGATACGACGAGCATCGCCGGTGATATTTTGAAGCGTTTTGGTGTTCGCTTGATTGGACTCACGGATGGCGATGCGGACGGTCTGATCACGGGCATCGAGCGCGGCGATCTGGAGGAGTACACCAAATTTCTTCCGGAGGGCTCGATGATCATCCGCTTGCAGTCGGAGACTGACGACGTGATCGGCGAGCAGGTGAAGTCGGCGATTTTTAACGGTCGCGACGAGCTCGAGCTGCAGGGCGACGTTGACCAGCAGTTCGAGGTAATGAAACGGCGGATACTGGAACTCGCAGGAGATAAACTCGTTGGCGTATTGTCTTCGGAGTCCCGCGATGCCGAGTAATAAGCGAAACATATATGGGGGGTCATCGCTTAGTATGATGTAGGGGGGAGGAAAAATGGCAGTTGAGATGTTAGAGGTTGGAGACGTGATGACCCCAAACGTCATTACAGAAGATGAAGAGGCATCGGCCACCAAACTCTCGAAGGAGATGGAGCTTGGGAATATCGGGAGCATTGTGATAACCAAAGCGGGCAAGCCTGTTGGCATTGTCACCGATCGTGATATAGCGCTCAAGGTCTGTGCCCGGAAACGGAATCCGTCGGAGGTACGAGCGCGCGAGATCATGTCCTCGCCGCTGATCACCATTGAGCGGGACGCGTCCTTGGAGCATGCGTGCGAGCTGATCGCGGCAAAGGGTGTGCGCAGGTTACCAGTGATTGATGGTGAAGAACTCGTCGGGATTGTGAGCGTGCGGAATATACTGACCCGAAGTCCAACCTACGTGCATAAACTATATCCCTCGGAATGAGGGCGGAAGGCTGCGCGGCTCAGCGACGTGGATCGGATCCACTCGGATCGGATTGGCCGGGATCATCGGCGCCCGTCGCGAGGTGGTGGCGTGCTGATCTCTGCGCCCGCAGGTACGTGAGCCAGGAAGGAGCAGTCCTCCTTTTTAGGTGGAGAGCTATAATTGTAAGAGGGGTGAGCAAGAAGTATGAACGTTCGGGATATAATGAGCCGTCCGGTAATCACGGAAGATGAAGAGACCCTTGTCACGAAGATAGCGGAGGATATGGTGGAGTTGGGTATCGGGAGTGTCGTGATCACCAGTGCGGGAAAACCGGTGGGGATCATTACGGAACGAGATATCGCGTTGAAGGCGTTGCTGAAGAATAAGCGAGCAAGCGAGGTGAAAGCGAAGGAGATCATGTCGTCTCCGCTGACGACCATCGAGCCGGATCTCTCGGTCGAGGAGGCCTGCAAGCTCGCAGCCAAGCGGCGGATAAAACGCCTGCCGGTGGTTGAGAATGATCGCGTGGTTGGAATCGTGAGTATTCGGGATCTCTTAACGCGGAAACCGGAATACGTGCGTGAATTCTACTTCTAATCGCACGCGCCTAACTAACTGGCCCGTCTTGATCAGAGCAGTCCCTGTTCCTGCAGTGTTCCGGTGCTCTGTGCGCACGCCGTGGTCGCGTTCGTCACGGCACTGCCCAGCATCGCCTGAGCATTCACGAAGTCGCCGCGCTCGACCATCTGCTGTACCAGCTTGAGCTTCTCAGCCACCGCTCTGAAGTCCTCACGATCCGAGACCCGAAGGGCCAGCGCGTTCTCCATAGCCAGCGCATCGAGGAATGTGCGGAGCACCTTCTTCGCACCCTCTAATTCTGGCCCTTTCAACGCCTCCACCACAGGGAACAAATGCCCGCCAAGGAGCAGCATGGCCTTTACCCGCTCCGCAAACTGGTAAGTCATTATCTCATCATTCGTCATGAAACGTCACTCTAGAAACCTTTTTGTTTCACAGTATTAAAGGGATAGGCATGCCAGCAACAATTTTAGTCGGTGGTTTTTTTGGTGATGAGGGTAAAGGGAAGATCATCTCGTATCTTGCCACGCATGACCAGCCGGAGATCGTTGCCCGTGGTGGCGTCGGGCCCAATGCGGGGCATACAGTCATTGTAAAAGGTAAACGATACGCATTACGGATGACACCGTCGGGATTCGTGCAGGAGAGCGCGCGGATTCTTATCGGTGCCGGCGTCCTGGTAGATCCGCGCGTGCTCCTGGAAGAGATCGAGACGTTGAAGATACGGGACCGTGTCGGCGTGGATCGGCGGTGTGGAATCATCGAGCTGGAGCACATCGACGCGGACCGGAGCGACGCGCACCTGAAGGGCACCATCGGCTCAACAGGGACCGGCTGCGGGCCCGCGAATGTCGCCCGCGTCTCCCGCAAGGGCAGACTGGCGAAGGACGTCCCGGAGCTGCAGGCGTTCCTGACCGACGTGCCGCTTGAGGTGAATACCGCGCTCGATGCGGGCAGAGGCGTGCTGATCGAGGGCACACAGGGCTTTGGCATCTCGTTGCTCTACGGCACCTACCCGTTCGTTACCTCGAAGGACACGAGCGCATCACAGATGGCCGCGGATGTTGGCATCGGCCCCACCCGTGTGGATGATGTGGTCATTGTTTTCAAGTCGTTCCCGACACGGGTAGGTGAAGGGCCGTTCGAGACGCAGATGAGCGAAGAGCGAGCGGCCGAATTGCAGATAGAGGAGTACGGCACGGTAACGCACCGCAAGCGCCGTATCGGTGCATGGGACGGCAAGATGGCACGATACTCCGCGATGATCAACGGCGCGACCATGGTGGCTCTGACCGGGGTTGACAAGCTGGATCCAGCGGTGAAGGGCGCGACGGAGCGCGACGAGCTGAGTGCTAAAGTGAATGAGTTCGTCGCTCTGGTGGAAAAGGACGTTGGCGTGCCCGTGAAATTGATCTCGACCGGTCCGGAGCTCTCGGAGATCGTGGATCTACGGTAGCCAGAGAACCGAACGCCGCTCTTCAAGCGGCGGCCGCACGAGGGTACCGCAAGCTATTTACAGGTTTGCGCACAACCACCTGTTCGTTCGTTGCCTCAGCTTAAGCAGGTAGCAGCTATGTCGCTCAAACCAGCCCCGGGCTATTCGCTTTTGTTGCGATTGTTTTGGTTCTTCTCCAAGTTTAGGAACGAACAGAGGAGTTAAAACTTCAGCGAGACAAGTTATTTTGAGAAAAAATGCCTCGAATGAAGCTCTCTCCCCTGTTCAGAAACCTCTTTAATTTCTGTGGTTTTAAGCTTTGCGGTCTCAGTGAAGACAAGCACCGAGTGACGCTGGTTTTGGATCGTACACGTAAGACTGCCGATTGCCCCATCTGTGGCAAGCGCTCGGCTTCCATTGAGGATACCTATACTCGACAGATCAGAGACCTCGATCTCGGTCCGAAGCGGTGCTTCCTCAGCTTCACTGAACGGAAGATCCGGTGCCGCTGTGGTTATCGATCGCGGCGTTGAGCAGCTGGACTTCGTGGACAAGTACAGCCCCTACGCCAAGCGCTTCGAGGACTATGTGAGCGTGCTCTGCGAGAAGATGACCCTCAACGATGCCGCTTCGGTCGCTGCGATCAACTGGAAGGCCGCGAAACGGATTGACCAGAAGTATCTGAGCCGACTGGTGACGGGACTTGAGGCTCTGAATCCAGAGAAATTCGGTATCGACGAGATCGCCTACGAGAAAGGGCACCGTTATCTCACGGTAGTCCGCGATCTGGATATCGGACGGGTCTTCTGGGTCGGCGAGACGCGAAAGAAAGAAGCACTGGATACCTTCTTTGCTGAACTCGGCGCGGATAAGTGCGCAAACATCCGGGTCTGCGTCATCGACATGTGGGATCCTTATATCGCCTCGATTCGTGAGAACACGAATGCTGAGATCGTCTATGACTTGTTCCACGTTGCTCAGAAGATTACTGATGCCGTCGACACCGTACGCAAACAGGAATTCGAGAAAGCCGACGCAGCAACGCGAAAGAAGTTCAAGAAGAAACGGTTCCTGATCCTGAAGCGCAGGAAGAAGTTGGATGAGGAAAAGCAGGAGACGCTGAAGACCCTAATGGCGGAGAATGAACGCTTGTACCAGGCGTATCTGCTGAAAGAGCAGGCGCTGGACATCTTCGATGAACGAGACGAAACAACTGCGCTGCAGCGATTAGAGCGCTGGTTCGCGAACGTTAAGGTCGCGGGACTTGCACCTTTTGACGCGGTCGTCAAGACCATCACGCCTCACCTCGACGGCATCCTGAAGTACTTCAAATACCGGCTCACCAACGCGGCTAACGAAGCATTCAACACCAAGATCAACATCATCAAACGGCGAGCGTACGGGTTCCACGACCTCGAATATTTCAAGCTGAAGATCCTTCAAGCATGTGGGAGGTTATCCTAAAACGGGAGAAGTGCCGTTGTTTTTTATCGGATTTTGCTTCGTGCTTTTGCTTTCGCACGCGCAGGCCGTTGAGCTGTTCGCCGGCGGGAACATATTGCTGGATTCCGCTATAGAGGAGAGGATGACGTCTTTGCCACGGGCGATTCGCTTATCGTAAATGCACCGGTGGAGAGCGTGGTCTTTGCGGGTGGTGAGTTCGTGGTCAACGCGCCGGTGAGCGGCGACATCCTTGCTGCTGGTGGCCGCATCACGTCAACGCAGCAGTGGGCGGCAAGATCGTGGCCGCCGGCGGTGAGATCGCGCTGAACGGCACCGTGAAGAATCTCGTGGCTGCCGGGGGCGAGATCAGCATTCAGCTAGATGCGGTGATCACGGGCCAGCGGATTTCCAACGCGGGCACAGTCTCCCGTAACTTAACCGTACGTGCCGGCGCATTTGAAAATACAGGAAGCGCCGGCCGGGTCGATTATCAGAAAACGGCGGGGCTGGATGCACTACGTGGCGTGATGCGTATTTTCCGCGTCCTCATGATGCTCGGCTTCCTCATACTCGGCGTTATTCTGCTGAAACTCTTTCCCACGCTATTCTTCAGTGTGGAGGCGAAAGTGCGGAATTCACCGCTAAGGAACACCGCGGTCGGCGTTGCGCTCATCATCGTCTCGACGGTGATGATCTTCGTGCTAACGATAACGATCGTCGGGTTACCCCTGGCTGCGGTCATGGGCATGCTCTTCGTCATCGCCCTGATGCTCGCGAGTATTTTCGTCTACTTCGCGCTCGGCAGGGCGGTCTGCGATGCGCTCACGGTCAAGCCCAGCGATCTGCTCAGCTTTGTTTGTGGCTTCGTTCTGCTCGCGCTGCTCTTCCATATTCCGGTGGCGGGCATGTTCATCGGGTTTGGAGCGCTCAGTCTGGGCTTTGGCTCGATCCTCTATGCCGTCCGGAATAACTTGCAGCGTCTCACCGCGCCGACAACGTAGCTCGATAGCGAGTCGCCGGCGATCGATCGAGCGTGGAATTCCCTGTATAGGGGCGTGCTGCTTCACCGAGCTGTTCGTCTTACTGGCACGGTGTTCAGCCCGGAAACGCGGGGCGGTGCCATGATGGGTACTTGGTGACTCACGATTGAATTTGCAGGTGACCAGTGACGACTTTAGCAGATTTCCGTACCGTTACGCTCTTCTTCTCGTTTTACGGGCTGCCATCGTGAGTACAACGGCGAACCCCAGAGCAAAGAGCAAGAGCAGAATCTCAAAGCCCGGCTCTTTCGGCGTTGGCGTTCTCGTTGGCGATGGCATCGGTCCGGGCGTTGGTGTCGGTGTAGCAGGCGCGGGTGTCGTCGTTGGTACCGGTGATGCCGGCGCTGGTTCGGGCGTAAGCGTTACAACCGGTTTGCCGGGGTAGTCATCAGGATCGCCCGGATCAGTTCCTGCGAGCAGCTCCTCAATGTCCGTGTACCCATCGCCATCGGAATCGCGCGGAGCGCCACCACCGCGTCGGGGCGCCCCTTCACTCACGATGCTGTAGAGGCAGAAATGCGAGACATTCGCCCAGACATAGCCCTCGTAGCTCTTCCCGTACAGCTCTACGTTCGTCGTGTTCACGCCCGTCTCGAAGACCCAGCTCGTATCGTTCGTCAGTTTCGTCCACCGGCCCGTGTTTTCGTCGTACGCATACAACCGCAGGGTGCTCTCGTTGATATCCCGGGAGTCATTTGCCAGGCCGTCACCCGTTCGATCCAGGTCGGCCGCAGTGTAATACATAAATATCCACGCGAGTTTAACGTTTTCAGCCGTTTTATTCTGGATATTCTCGCTCACGTTGATCTCCAGGTAGCGGCCCACCGGGGTATCGTAATATGCCATCCCCGTAGCAGGCGTCAGAGCGACCGGCGTGGTGGCTCCGGTGTAGCGGCTCAGCTTCACGCGCGGTATCACCGCTTCATCGAGCGCGATCCAGACGAGTGCATCGGTCTCCTTCAGCACATTCTCCGAATCGACACGTAACACATCGCGGGGCGTTGGCCATGCGATCTCAACCGAGCCGGGCAGAACCGTCTCCCGCAAACTCTTCAGCATCATCAGCGCGCGCCAGTGGTCTGAGGGGTAAGGCAGTGAGAGCATCACGACTGTCTGCGTGCTGTTCCAGACGCCGTACTTAATAGCAAACCGGTCGTACTCCGAGTCGAGCATCCGGGCGAGCGTCTCGTTGTCGTCTGCCAGCACAGTACGGGTGATATTGCCGACCGTTCCGTTTCCTGCATCCGGCCTGCCCACGAGCACGATGTACGGCACAGCGGAATAATTAGCGAGCAGCTCGTCCGCGGTAACGGTGGTGACAGTGGTGTAAAGCGCGAGGTTATCAGCGAACGCATCTCTTTCTGTGGCCGGATCACCTGCGAGAATGACCTGCTCGACGTGGGCGGCGTATGAATCAGGGTCTTCAGAATCGATGATACCATCGTAATCGGTATCTTCGTGGAGGGGGTTGGTGCCCAGTTCCAGTTCTATCCCGTCCCAGAGCCCGTCCTGGTCCGTATCATTGCAGAGCGGGTCTGTCTTCCACCTGAGCTCCTCACCGTCTTCGAGGAGATCGAGATCGGTGTCGGTGAGCAAGGGATCGGTACCGAGTACATGCACTTCGTACCCATCGAGCAGCCCATCACCATCTGTATCGGGATTCCGGGGATCGGTGCCCAACGCATATTCACGGTTATCGAAGAGCGTGTCACCATCGGTATCAGGATTGTTCGGATCTGAGCCGAAAGCGAATTCTTCTGCATCCGTGAGCCCATCACCATCGGTATCAGGATTGTTCGGATCTGAGCCGAAAGCGAATTCTTCTGCATCCGTGAGCCCATCACCATCGGTATCCACAACGTTCGGATCGCTGCCAAAGGTGATTTCCGTACCGTCATCGAGCCCGTCACCATCGGTATCGTACGAGAGCAAGTCGCAGCCCCAGAAGAGCTCGACGAGATCCGTGAGCCCATCACCATCAGTATCCTCAGCCCGGGGGTGCGAGGAATTCACGAACCAGTTCCACTCCTCGAGATCCGTGAGCCCATCACCATCGGTGTCCGCACGTCTGGGGTCGCTGGTGACGCGGATCGTGTGGGTGCCATTGGCATCCGTGAAGGTCACGTCCCACCCGATCGCTTCATTGAGGTCAATGATGCCGTCACCATCGATATCCGGTCCCTCAGTGACCCACTGGGCACTCGCATTCTCGGTGGTGATAATAACGCCGATCACCTCCCGTTCTGCTTCAGGCATGATCTCATGGAGATGGTGCCACTTCCAGAGGCAGCGCACCTGATAGACCCCTTCAGTGCTCGGGGCATTAAAGGCGAGGGTGGCAGAACCTTCAGTTCTGTTGTTGATCGCCGGCGTGCCGTTATAAATGGTCCCGTTCAGGCTCGAATTGTCCATAGTGATCTCGATCGAGCATTTCGCAGGTGCTCTGGTCACCGGATCGTTCAGGCCAATGAGCCGGTACTCGATGGTCGCGTTTAGCGTCGCATTGGGCAGTACTCTACTGCTGCTGCCCGTTCCATCAATATCCACATTTTTTATAGAGCCGTAGCGGGGGATGAGTGTCTCATCCGCATCAAGCAGACCGTCGCCGTCAGTATCCCGGGACCGCGGGTTGAGCCGTTTCATGAACTCTTCGAGATCGCCGAGCCCATCGCCATCGGTGTCGGGGTTCAGGGGATCAGACCACACCTGCGCGGTGAATTCACGGCCATGATAGGTAAAGTCGACCTGCCAGCCGATATGCTCCTCGTAGTCGCTCAGGCCGTCCCCATCAGTGTCCTCATTGAGCGGATCGGTGCCCAATCGAAGTTCGAGGTAGTCATTCAGCCCATCGCCATCACTATCCGCTTTGGTGGGGCGTGTCCCGTAATCGACTTCGAATTTATCCGAGAGCCCGTCACTATCAGTATCAAATCGCCACGGGTTCGTGCCGCTGGCGCGCTCATCGCTGTTGAACAGCTCGTCTCCGTCGTGATCGAGCGATGAAATCTGACGCCAGTAGAGGAAATCGGAAATCGTCTGAGGCAGCACATCGAAGTAGAGCGTGGCCGAGTCGCTCTTGCTCGTACCAGCTTTACTCTTCGTGCTGCAATGCCAGCCAAAGAACCACCAGCATTCCTCGTAATAGACCCGGTAACTGGAAGAGAGCCATACGGTAAGCGGGAAATTGATCATGCTCAGGGGATGTACCCACAGACCGGTTTCGTACTCCCGTACTTTTTCGGGTATAGTATAACAATAATCAAAAATCGGAAGACAAATCTCTTGATAGTGGTAGGTCCAATCAGGCGGATATTTATTACTGGTGCCGTTCCCGGTTACGGAACCCGAGGGAACGGAAAATCCATACGAAGGAGTAATATAGCTATTATCAACAAGATGCCCCGGATAACCCCAGGCCTTCCCTACTATACGGCTCTTGAATTCGATACGGTCTCCCGTGGTCAAGCTGTTATCATCATAGTCGTCGATATTCAACGTGGTCTCTTTCATCTCAAGTTCGACCGTGGTCAGCTCACTAATATCATAAAAGAGGCTGATGAACCATTCCACGAATTTGCTAAATCCAACGCCAAAGATCTCCAGAATGAAGTCGATGACCGCGATAATGGCGACGATGACCCAGCCCACCGGCCCTGAGGCAAGCATGCCGATCAGGAAGAGCGCCACCGCAAATGCGATCACCATCGTGGAGTAAAAACTCGCGTACCAGATCTCGAAATCCGATCGGGCACGGGCGGCGAGAAAGTAAATTAAGTAGCCAAGTGCGAGACCAACATCAATAATCAATCCGATAATCGCCACCACCTTTGCTACTCGCCCGACCTTCCCCACCCAGCCGATCTTACAGTGTGAGATACTTTTCCAGTTGCTTTTGAGCAGTTTCCAGCGCCCGATATTGAGCGCTTTTGCCAGAACGGTGGGTTTCATATTGAAGGTACGAATCACGGCGTAGATCGGTAATATGGACGCGGCGATCAGTTCAATCCCGCCGATGCCGTAGGTTCCAATTGCGTCTAGTACCGCGCTCTTTCCCAGGGTATCAAAGGAAGTATCGGCGGAACCAATTCTGATCACGGTCGATTCACCGGCGTCCCAGGCGAGTATGAGGCCCATCATCGTCGCGAGGGTATCGTCATCCAGCCCCTTTGCCTGACCCCATACCTGTATCTCGGTCAACACCGCATCGATCTCAAGCGATTCGTTCGTGCTCGTGTTGTACCAGGACATCTTCATCGTCTTCGTCGTGACCACGGGCACAGCGCTCAGATCTACTGTGTACGTATCGCCCGTGATATACGCGCCCGCGAGGACCAGATCGTCCAGAGTTCTACTCGTGAACCGGTCTTCGAGTGCGATAATCAGGGGTAGATTCATCTCATCGGGCAGCGAATCAAGCGCATCGGGTGTCATATTACCGGTCAATTCCGCCAGCCCCGCATCCTGATGCGAGAACGCACGGGTATCCGACGCTACGGTCACGTTGTTCGCCATGAGCAGAGCCGGCATGTCCGCAACGTGTGTCGTGGTATTCCTGAGGAACTCGTAGGCCATGACAAAATCGGCCGCCAGGGTTCGGTCTATCTCGTCGCTGTAGAACACGCCAACTTCAGAACCGTAGTTCTCCTCAACGCTAAACCCGGTGAGCATGAAGTCCTCTTTGTACCGGGCGAGTATCGTTGGTTCTGACACCAGTTCCTCTAATTCGATCAGGTCAAAATAGACCGGATCTGCAGAGTCTGCATTGAGCCTATCCCGGTAAAGAGTATCGCCGCATCCAACACACACGTACTTACCATTATGCGCTTTCAACGCTACCGTGCCATTTGTGCGTTCCAGTATGAAAGTTTCCTTTTCGCTTATGGTGCCACGATTGGCAACGAGTGGGTTCCATTCCCAGTGCATCAGTTTGATATGATCAACGCTGACGTACTGTCCGTCCTGAACTTTCAAGCCCACCTTGTTCTCCGCGACATAGATGAGCTCAAAGACCCCCTGCCCGGTCATCATACCGGGCTGAACATAGAGTTCCCTGTTGCCACTGTCCTTTGCACGGACGTACTTGCCATCAGGCGTTTTCAACGCGATCTTTTCAGCTGCACTGTCCGTTTGGGCAGTCACCGTCCAGACCAGTTGTGCGTCTACAGAAAGGTTGAGCGGTGAAGCGGCGGGTAAGAACATCCGACCGATCAGCGCGACTGGATTCCCGTATTCACGCGTGGGGGAAAGCGGGATGTACGCTTTGTTAAAGTTGATCATGATATGGTACTCGGCCACCAGTGACTGGTTGGGGAGGGGGTTCTCAACGGGCTCGAGTTTCCAGAGCTGGTTATCATGACTCCAGAAGTCAGCTTGATAGACGTTAGCGGCAAAGACGCTGGCGTTGTCAGTGCTCTTGACCGCCTCCAGGCACTTACCACTGTGTTTGGCGCTGATTTTAAAGAGGTTATTACCAACAGCCTCGAGTTTCCAGAGCTGGTTATCCTGGCCGCTGCAGCTCGCCTGCTGGACGCTGGCGCCATCGTCGAGACTCGCGTTAACGACCCCCAGGCACTTGCCGCTATGGTCTGCACTGATCCGGTAATAGCCGTTGCTTACCTGTTTGAGCCGCCAGAGCTGGTGAGTTGCAGTGGTACAATTAGCCAGGTGGACGCTGGCGCCATTGTCGAGACTCGCATTAAGGACCTCCAGGCACTTATCACTGTGGTTCGCGGTAATGGTGCAGGTCACGGGGATGGTGAGCTCGAGCATGGGCGTGATGTGCACATCTTCCCGGGAGTAGTCCGTATCCTTCATCGCGCCTTCCCAATCGGGCGGCCAGTCCCAGGTCTGCAGGGTCTGCCGCAGGTGGTCGGGATTCTCGGGTCGCAGCTGGAAGTCAACATATGTAGGGTTCCCGTTCGTTTTGATATCAAAATGGAATCTCTCATGCGTGGTGGATCTGGAGAACGGCGAGAGGTCTAACGCATCTGGCACGCCATCGCCATCGTTATCAAAATCCCAGGCGTTCGGAAAGCCATCGCCATCGAGATCAAGCGAGGAGACGTTGGTCACCTCGAAGTAATCCGGCAGCTCGTCGTCATTTGAATCGGGCTTCAAGGGGTCGAGGCCGTTCCGCACCTCGTACAAATCATCCAGGCCGTCAAAATCGGAGTCGGGATTGGCAGGATCAGTGCCGAGCACCCATTCCACCGAATCGTAGAGGCCGTCACCGTCCGTGTCGGTCGTATCACCGGCTGCTGCGGCTGCGGCCATCAGCGCATCCACATCCAGGCCGCTATCCCGCTGATTCACCGCCGCGCGCATCTGCGCGAGCACGGTCAGCGCGGAAGCGGTAACGGGTGAAATGCAGGACGGCTCAGGAGCTGAAAAGGACGGTAGACGCTCAGGTTGCGCGGTGAGGGGCTGAACAGCAGCCGCTACGAGGAGAATGGTTGCGAAGATCGCGAAGCGGTAAGTTGATTTCGGCATAACTCGACTCGACGTTTTCCCGGCGCCGAGCCTCTTTTATTAAGGAACTGCAAGTGCGTGGCGCCTATTTAAAGCTGCCGGTGCCTGGACGCTCCTGTAGCTGTAAATCAGTGCCGTGACTCAGACGCGCCACTTATATAAACGACTGGAGCGTACCTTCAATGCAAGGAGCGAGCGAACGAACGATGGAGCGCATCACTATAGCTATTGCAGGCTATGGCAATGTCGGCCGTGGCGTGGAGCAATCGCTGAAGCTGAATGCGGATACCGAACTGGTCGCGATCTTCACGCGGCGGCCTGAGCGCGTTCGCGAGCAGGTACCGAACGTGTCAGTGCTGCAGCTCGATGAGCCGGTGCCTGCGGATCTGAAAATAGACGTGGTGATCCTGTGTGGCGGCTCGAAGGACGATATCCCGGTCCAGGGCCCGCTGTTCGCCAAACGGTTCACAACGGTTGACAGTTTTGATACGCACGCGGCGATCCCGCGCTATTACGCGGAGATGGATAGGGTGGCGAAGGCGCACGGGCATGTCGCGGTCATCTCCACCGGCTGGGATCCCGGTATCTTCTCGATGCTGCGGGTGCTCGGCGATGCGTTCCTGCCACAGGGTACGCAGTATACCTTCTGGGGCAAGGGCGTGAGCCAGGGACATTCAGACGCCGCTCGGCAGGTAAAAGGCGTCGTTGACGCGCGAGCTTACACGATCCCGATCGAGGACGCGCTCAAGCGTGTGCGCTGTGGTGAGACGCCGGAATTCACGAAGCGCGAGATGCACAAGCGTGTGGTCTTCGTGGTTGCCGAGCCGAACGCGGATGCTGAGCGTATTCGCGCGGAGATAACCTCGATGCCACAGTACTTTGACGAGTACGAGACCGAAGTGATCTTCGTGACTCGAGAAGCGATGCGGAAGAAGCATGCGCGGCTCCCGCACGGCGGGTTCGTCTTCGCCACCGGGACAACGGGCGAGGGCAACCAGCACGTGCTCGAGTACCGGACACAGCTGGAGAGCAATCCCGAGTTCACCGCGAATGTACTGGTCGCCTGCGCGCGTGCCGCTTACCGGTTGCAGCAGGAGGGGCGTACAGGCGCGTTTACGCTGCTGGACATCCCACCGTGCTATTTGAGCCAGCATTCTGCAGAGACGCTACGTAAGGAGTTCATGTAGATGGGTGAAGCATCATGGCTGAGGATGGGGATACCCAGCAGCAGGTAGCCGCGGTAACGGCTGAATGGGAGTCCGCATTTCAGGAGCTCCAGACGTACCTAGAGCCAGAAGCGTACGCAGGGTACCGGATCGTGTATGAGCCGAACGTCTGGTATCAGAATAGAAACCCGGCGCTCATCTTCCCGGAGGCGCACGAGATGCGGTTCTCAACGCCGAATCACCGGGTGCCGTTCGATTATTATCCCACGGAGCTGGCGAAGCTCGGCATCCTGGCACACAACTTCGCGTATCTCGCTGACATCGAGGAGTTTTATCCCAACAATTTCGTGGGGTTCCTGAGGGAGCAGCAGCGGTACATCATGCCGCTCCAGCGTGCGAACCTGCGTGCCGCGCAGTACGTGCCCGATGCGATCATCGAGGTGACCCGTCAGGGCGTGCGGAGCTTCGTACAGGCGGTGGGCTCGGCTGCGGCCTTTGGTGTTCATGAAGAGCCGCTGGTGCTGCTCGAGACGCTCGGGGTACTGGGCATGCCGCGTCGCGATGACGTGCTCAAATTCTTCAAGGAGCTCTATGACGCGGCCCCAAGAGCGTTTAAGGCCTTCATGGCCACACCGTTCCTCTTCTCGTTCGCCGGGCTGGCGACCGTGCCCGTGCTAAATGCGGAACCCGGATACGGGATCAGGGATCGGAAGCTGTTGCATCATGCAAAAGCGCTCATAGGCGCGTACGCATCCGGAAACTGGAGTTATGAAGCGGTTAACGCGGAACTTGAACGGGTAGGGTACACCACAACCGTCGTGGACAGCGGGTACAGTCCTGAGAAGTCGGTGCATCTCAACTGGGTGCGGCTCGATCCCGCGCTGGAGCGGGTACAGCGCACCATTACCGAATACGAGCGTAAAGCGGAGCAGTCTGAGTACTGCTGCTATGCGGATATGGTGACCGCACTGAAGCGAATTTACGAGCAGGAGCAGACCGTGCGACAGGCGTACGAGTAAGTAGCATAATTGCTGAGTGGGGTGAACTTGCCGAAGCAGTGAATAGCTAATCCAGTATCTGCTTGCAGCTCATGACGACGGACCTGCGAGTAAGAAAGAAGCTTCTTCCGCTTTGTCTTCAGGAATCCAGTTCATTCTTTTTTTTTCTTAGCCCTATTAAA
>DSCO01000012.1 GCA_011049045.1 Methanomicrobia archaeon
AAACCGTCACCCCTCAAAGGTGTATAAAAACGTTGTATTTAAATAAGCTTCTTTTCCACTCCAGTTTTGTGGGAAAAGAGAGGGGGGGGGGGCATTTTATGGGTATCGAAAAGCTCCAGAAAGCTTATAGGAAGGGGGAACTAAACAAATACTTTTTTAGTTGCTTACTAAAGGTGAAGGGATTATTTAATGGTAGCGAAAAGAAATATTGCCAGTACATAATAATGTTGATGATCTATTAGGGAATATCATAGCGATATTACCCGGGGTGCGTGTGTTAGGTTCGAATCTGTGCAGTTATCTGGCAATTTGACTTCGGTATCTGCGCGTATCTACAGTACTTTTTGCTAGCTCAACCACGATCTATTTGCGCGTGCTCACTGTAGCCTGATCGCCGGTATCCACCCCTCGTGCCGCTGGCCGTTACGGTCCACGAACTCCTCACAGGTGATAACCCCACCGGTTGCGGTGTGAGATGGTGAATGGACGATCTGCGGGTACGAGCCGGTGACGAGGGTATAGTTGTAGGTTTCTTGCGCGTGGAGGGTGAATGGGCGGTCAAAGGTGATGGTGTGCCAGTCGCCGGTATAGCCGTTCCATTGCGCTTCTGCTGTCCCGTTTGCAGAGGAGATGGCAGCATAGGCGGTATGCCCACCGGTACCGGCGCAGTTATACGTGTATAACGACTGTACGGTGATTGTTTCGTTTGGTTGGATAGTGCCTTTGTGCCTGCCGGCGATACTCGGGTAGTTACCTTCACCCGTATCGAAGACCGGGAGGAGAGCTGGTGTTGGACAGGTAACTGTTCCGCCAGTCCACGTTACGGCGAGATCGCCGACCGACGGATCGTTCAACTTGCTCGGCGGCGAGAAGGACAATGGCGTTACACAGCCACTCGCAGTGCAGCACTGAATGGTGAGCGTGCCGATCAGTACCGTGCCACTCACCGTCGGCTGCCCCAGCGGCCTGAGGAAGACCAGCCATTCTCGACCATCAAACCGTGTATCCCACGTGCCCTGCCACGAGGGGCCGTACGCCACCTGTGTGACCTGAGCGCAGCCAGGGATATACGTGAGGTTTATCTGACCAGCACCAAAGGTATCCGTAGTATTTGCCCATAGTTGCACTTCTATCGTATCACGAAATGGTGCCGTGCTATGCTGCGGGAATAGGTACACCGTGTTATCGGGTACTGCTGCTACGAGAAGCACGGCAAGTACTGCAAGCACTGCAAGCCCCACTATACCACCCGCCATACCGGGAACTATTCTCCTGTTCATTTTTTCTAGCCCGTACGATCTTTCACTACTTGGTATGTATGTATTACCTCGCGGATAAGATCAGGTTCATGCTTCACGGTGCACCGCAGCTCAGCGCGTTGATGGTGGGTGGGTGGATGGATGGTCGTTATCGGAACGTCTTCGGAGTCAGCAGCGGTCCACCTGACCGTGCGGTTATCGGTCGTGAGATTCAAGCCACGGAAAAGCCGTTCGGTTTGTGCACGCTCAGCTCATGAGCAGTTAGGATGAATCACACGTCAGAACCGTCTGAACCGGCAGATCAATGACAAGGGAAGGAAATGGTTCTTCGCGTGCATGCCCTGCGGCCGGCGGAGCGGAAAAGGCGCGGGAGAAGCGGACCTGCCGAGGGATCGGGATGCCACTATAAGCTCCGGTGTAGTTGCAAGCACTATAGCACTATATTATGCCTTAAAAACCAGAAACAGACCTTAAGCAAGCTCGGCTCACTGCAGCCGTATCGCCTGGCCGTTGCTGTTCGTTCACGACCTCATAAGGCCGCAATTCCGGCAAGGATAAGGCAAAAAATAAAAAGTGAAAGAGGCTTATTTTCGCCTCTTCCGTACAATTGCAACAGCAGCGATTGCCGCTAGCAGGCTGACGAGTGCGATGAGGCCGGCGGGTGTGAACGCGGGCAGACGCTCAACCTGAGGCTCCACGGTGAAGCCCCAGATATCAACTTCGCCGTGATCAAACCGATCCGGGCCAACTCCACGCCCCCCCCGTGAGGATCTCCACGATACCATCACCATCCACATCGCGGGAATACGTGGTGTAGGCGAAGCTGTCCATCATCTCCGGTCCTATCCACTCCTCGCTGTACTTGTTCTGCAGCACCAGGCCGTCCCAGGAATAGACTCGCAAGACGTTCGCACCGGGCGTTTCATGGACCGCTCCCACAGCTATAGCATCCTTCACTCCATCCAGATCCACGTCCTCAGCGGCGGCAGCAAAGAACTCCACGTTACCTCGCGCGCTTTGCCACGCTTCATACGCCTCCAGGTCGAATTCCACTCCGTCCCAATCCCACACCGTGATGAGCCCAAAGAAAGGGTCGTCCAATTCGAGCATTGAACCTATCGCTCTGCCTGCAGTGACCAGTTCGAGTAACCCATCACCATCCAGATCGCCGATCGCTAACCCCACCGCGCTGCTCGACTCCATCGTCTTCCAGTGGGCTCCTGCTTCGAGGGTCATCGCTGCTCCATCCCAACGCCAGACCCGTAGATCAATATAATCGGCCGTATCTCCAGCCGTCACGATCTCAATGACACTGTCCCCATCAACATCACCGAGGGCCACACCAAATGCCGTGGTGCCACTGGTGCCCCACGTCTCACTATGCTCTTCCGTTACTGCTGATCCATCCCAGGTTAAAATGCGAATTATCCCGTAAGTGGAATCCGTATACGCCGATCCCGCGAGAACGATTTCGACTTCGCCATCACTATCGACATCCCCCGCCGCGAGGTCGTATATATGCTCGGTTGTCCAACCTGGTGGTGGATCCTCGAACAAGCCGAATTTCTCTTGAAGCACTAAGGCGTTGGTTGCGCTGTCCCAGTGCCATATCCGCAACTCGGAGTCTTCTAAATCAGGCACATACGTAACGGAAAGGATCTCCACAACACCGTCTCCGTCAACATCAGCGCAGTGTACCGCGCGGCCAAGCGTTCGGCTCGTTCCCTCCTGCCACGCCACCTCCGTGAGGAGCGTGTAGGTTGCACCGTTCCAGTGACTGATCCGTAGCTCTGCTGAGTCCGGCAAGCTACCGATTGTGACGATCTCAACCGTGCCATCACCGTCGAGGTCCGTGGCACAGATATCCGCCACCTGGCCTTGCTCCACCAGCCAAAGCTCAGTATGCTCTAAGATAAGGTTCCCCGGTTCGACTGCAGCCGCCAGGGGAAAAAGGGGCAGTAAGCATACCGTGATCGCGATGGTGGCCAGTAGTCGTAGCCGTTTTTGTGTATCCACTTGTATCACCTCCTGATCTGGCATTTGGTGCTGCCCTATTTTAAACCTTTCGCTTTCGTTCGCTTCACGGGGCCGTCAGGTTGTTGGGGCTGGTGATCTAAACTCACCAGCTGTATTTTACACCCCTGCGGCATAATTTCCGCGCTGATTCTGCTCGGGCACCCAGGAACGTTACCGCCCCGGGTCGCCACAAGCTTTAAATACCCAGAACGCCGATGGACTAGACAAGGAGGTGAGGAAAAGAAATGGCACTTAACGCTGAGGTGATTGACAAGATGGCAGCACTCCTGACCGCTGCATTCGGCCTGGTCGCTGCGCTTGCGTGGAATGGCGCGATACTCGCGATCTTTAAAGAGATTTTCGGCACCGCCGAGACCGTACCTGCCTTGCTCGTCTACGCCGTGGTCGTCACTATCATCGCTGTTATTGTTACCATCTGGATAGCAAAAGCTGCTGAGAAAGCGAAATAAAATACGGAGAGCTCTCTGCAACTCGTGCTGTCGTGGACCGCAGTTATAAGAACGAACATTGCCTTTTCACGGACAGTCAGTCGTCTGCCTGTCCGTTTTTATTCCCGCTTGATCGTGCTTCTCTATCTTTTGCACGCTTAATAGTGGTTTTGTTTTACTTCTGCTTGCTGTGCCGATCGTATGAAGCCGAAGCCACCGGTAACTCTGCTATTTCAATAAGGTACGACTGACGAGACAGGAAAAAAAGAAAGGGAGTTGGAACGGTCTACCAACCCACACCACTACTTCCTTTCAAAGGCAACCCACGTTTCTGTTGTTGATACGTTCCGGCTTTTGTGAAGGAAATCAATGATCACATTCGAATCCTCAGCTTCGTAGATCCAGATTGCGTCATACCGGCCGAGCGTGTGATACACCTGTAAGAACTTCACGCCCTTCGGTGGCTCTTTGAGCAGCTGGTCACCGAATTTCCTCGCTTCTTCTGTCATACCAGGATTGATCTTCACGCAGGTGATGAACAGCATTTCTTTCGTCTCACCTCCTGGTATGCTATTGGTGGTTAAAAGATAAGAGTCTTTCCCCACCTCGAGAATAAGCAGACGAGCTACAACTTCGGCGAGATACCGCATCGCACGCTGAGGGGACCATTTCGACGGGAGAGAGCCCGCCATAAAGGTTCACGTTCCGTGAATTGGCCTGCACTCGCTAGAGGACGAATAAATAATGCGGGGCTTGTAGGGTGCTGCTATCCGGGTAACGCGAGCGACAAGCGAGTTCCAAAGCTTTCAGTAATCGTTCGTTGACGGGTCGCCGACTACGGATGACGATTGCGCCGTCCAAGACGTCACTGCTCTGGTGGTTACCGCCAACCGGGAGAGGAAGCATCACGAACGCCATCGCCGGACCGTCTCATTCGTCCGACGAGCGCTACAGGATATAGGGCATAGATTCCGCCCTGGTTACTCTGACCATCAGGGTGATAAATCGAATGGGCGCTGATGAGCTGTTGTGCAGGAAGTGGATCGTTTCCGGCGGTATATAAATCACATCGCCAGCTGCTACTTCGCGCTGTTCGTCCCCTATATGCATGACACCGTTACCAGACAGGAGGTAGTAGAGTTCCTCCGCGTCCGGATGGAAGTGTGGCTGGATTGTCTGACCTTCCTGAAGGTACGTCTCGTAGATTGCCGCTATCCGGCGTGCGCAAACACTGAGATTCAGGCCACCCTGCAACTTCTCGACGAACATCTCCCATTTTCAGCTCAGCGGCCAGAGAAGATAAAACTTATCGAGCGCGGTATTTGGCTATATCTCGCGGCTGCGGGGCAAGAAGGCGATCCTCGAGACGGGCATCTGGGTCGAGAATACCGCCACACGCCACTACGACGAACTGCTCATACCGATCGAATGGGATGATGATGTTAATTGTTCTGTTCACGGTCATTTTTCACCGGCTAAACCTGGGGGCGTGGCACGGCATCGGTTCACCATGCAGAATCAGCAGCCTCGTTCGGCTCTTCAAACCCGAGTGTGTCCACGATTCGGCCCAGTTCCGCGCCTGAAGTCTCATCACCCACGGCATAGCCCCGGGAGTTCGCGAGCAGTGCCGCGCCAATGAGCGGAATACCGAAATTCACACTCCCGATACCTACGGGCAGCTCAAAGATATGCTCCAGGAACTCTAATTCTTCATACGTAGCGTTCCGATGCGCCAGAACGCCCTTGTTCGTCGCTACTGCAGCCATGCCAACCGTCTTCACGCCGCCGATCGTGCCCGTATGCACCTGCACGCCGAGCGTGGCGTGAATGAGCTCCCGCGTCTCCTCCCGTAGCTCGGGATGCACGAGCGCCACGGAATCGTTTGCCAATATGATATTGCCCGCAGCACTCAGCACTTCCGCTTCAGGCAGTTTGCTCAGCTGCACGTGCACGCCCGCAGCACGTGCCGCCGCCTCGATGTGCTCGAGCTCACTGTCCAGTGCGTATGGTGAGAAGACCAGGCCCTGTGAGTTCCCCGCGACCAGACAGCCGACCAGTGAGGTCTCCGCAACGAGTGTTCGCACCGCCGGGACACCCAGCGCGCGCTCCAGCTCGCTCACAAGCCGCTGAGGCACGAAACGCGGTACAAGGACGAGGGACTCGGTGCAGAGGGCAACGACGCCAATAAACGAGGTGCCTTCGATCGTAAAAAGCCTTCTTATCTCCTGCTCGCCTCGCCGCTTCATCAATCAAAAAACCTTATTCAACCAGCTCAGCCTTGACAACGTCCTCTTCTTCCGTTACCTTCACGCGAATTCTTGACGGTGGCTTCTGCGAACCCCGTTCCCACACCTTCTCATTTATTGATGAATCCAAAAGGACGATATCTGATTTGGTATGGTGCTGCAGGAAATCACGAATCACGCTTATTGCTCGGGTGCTCCGCTTCCACCGCGGCGTCTTCTTCACCGACCGGAGCGGTATGGTATAGATCCGCTCACCAGTGCCCTTCCCTTTCTCTTCGCCCATCTTCGTTCGTGCTTACTCCCTTAATTACTTTACGTTACTTTACTTTACAGACCGTGTTTACGTTTACACTACACCTTGAGTTTTGTGCGTCGCCAGTGTCGCCGTTTCGGGTGCGTGGTCACGTGCCGATTCGTCCGCACCATGATCCATGCGGGAACCCGCCTATTCTGCCGATTCGCCTTCGCGAGCCTGATCTTTTTGCCTCGCGTGTTCTTGCCCCATGCCATTGCTCTGTATACTATCAAGGAGCAACTCATATTTAAATATCCGCGGGTGCAAGAGGTAAGTAAACACTTCTCGGTGAACGCGTGTGAGCAGAATGACGATGAAACTCGGGATCACCACCCATTTTGACGCGGCGCATTCGCTCGCCCTGCATCCGGGAAAATGCAAACAGCTTCACGGGCACACGTACCGTGTGGATATCGTTGTGGAAGGCGAGCAGCATGAAGAGACCGGTTGTGTGGCCGATTTTGCGGAATTGAAGGCTGTCATCGCCGATGTGCTCGCTCTGGTTGATCACACGTATCTCAACGAGGTGCTGCGGTATCCGACGAGTGAGAATATCGCGCTCTTCTTGCAGTCTGAATTGGAACAGCGCTTCTCCGGCTCGACCTTGGGCGTTTCGCTTCATTCCGTACGCGTCTGGGAAGCGACGGACAAGTGGGTTCTAGTCGAGCGGTGAGTAACGCGATCACGAGAGCGGCTCAACCGCGATCAGATTCAATTCATATCGCAACGCCGTGGAATCGTAGAAAAGCACGCCCTCTGCCACGATCGTATCGCCCTCCTGAAGCTCCGAGATACCGAGTGCTCCGCTCACGGGCTTCGCACGCAGTCGATAGGTACCCGTTCCGTCGGCAATATACAGAACGGACGTGTAAAGATCCTCGACCGTGCCAGCAAGGCGTATCCGCGTCCCTTCGAACCGCTCAGGCTCGCGAGCGAGCTGTGGAACGAACAGTATCCGGTTCGCGCTCGTGTTCACTTTCGCGATCGCATGCTCAGCGGTAACGAGCTCGTATTCACCGCGATAAACCTGGACGCGGCCCTCAGCCACAACCTCGTCGCCGTAACTCAGATCACGGACGATCCCCGACTGATCCGAAGGGATAACGAAGAGGAGCAGTGACGTCTGATTTGCCGCCAGTCTCAACTGCACATAGCCCTGTTCCGTTACGCTCACGTCCGTAACGACACCACGTGTACGGACGCTAGCGCCTTCGTAGCGCGCGACCTCGTCAAGTGGCACCGTTTGCGGCACCATGAGTAAGGATACGCCATAGAGTATCACAATCCCGAGCACCGAGAAGAAGAGCACTACTGCGCCGGCGCGATCCATAAGCCTGCTTCATAGAAGAGATATACAGAGATGCATAAAATATTTGCGATTACACCGGTGGGTTACCGGCAGGTGCTGCCCCAGCTCACCGGAGGAGAGCAGTGGCTCCGCAACGGACGAAAGAAGCACTCACCGGGTCGCTTTATCTATTCAGCCGGCCACGGACCGCAGCGACGATGAGCGGTAGCGCTACGGTGGCGTCACCGTAAAGGGTCACGGTCTTCGCGTGCTCGCTGACTTTACCCCACGATTTCGCCTCCTCCAGGGTCGCACCGCTCAGGCTCCCATCTTCCGGTGTGCTGGTTGTAATTTGAATGGCGTAATCGAGCCCGTCTTTACCCGCCGGCCGCGGTGCGACCAGCGCCGCCTGGAAGATGAAATTCTTGGGCACGCCGCCGCCAAGAATGAGCGCGCCCGCGCGTGGTGCCACGGAGAAGAGCTCGACCAACTCCTTCAGGTCATCAAAAGCATCGACCTCGAGCGAGCCCATTTGCTTGTAGAGCCAGGCGTGGAGCCCGATCATGGAATCAGCAATCGCCGGGCAGAACACGGGCACATTACACTCCACTGCAGACCGCAGGATCGAATCGGGATCCGAAAGATGCTCACCGATTACCGTGATAAATTCGCGAATACTGTACCGCCGACCGCTCATGTGCTCGAAGACGCCGTGTAAAAACGCTTCGAGCCGCGCAAACGCCTCATCGTGCACGAGCACATCGTAAATCCGATCAATGCCCTGTGTCCTGAGCCAGGCGTCGTCTCTATCGCCGTAAGCGCCTGTACTCGTGCTCCCGATGAGATAGTGGTGCTCGCCCAGCGCTTCTATAATATCATGCACGAGATTTGCACCGGTCGTTACGACGACGTCCACGTATCGGTCACGTATCAGCTCGGCGAGTATCGTACGCATGCCCGCAGGGACCAGTGCACCGGCAACGCCCATGAACTTCGTCGTCTCCTCGGTCTGCATCTCGGTGAAAATATCCACGGCCTTTGCCAATCTGCCAGCACCGAAAGCTGAGGATCGCAGCCCCGTCATGAGCTCGTCAATGCTCGTGTGGGCGCCAATTCGAACGCCCTTCACGGGTCGTAATCCGTTCAGTTGACTCTCTTCGTCCATTGCTCCTCGCGTGCGCCACTGCCAGAACGGGCAGTACATAGACCAAAGCGCATCTTACCACAAAAAAGTACGCATTTTAATAGCTAGACTGATAAAGAGAATGTAAGCAAGGTCGCGGCAGGCATACGGTAGTTGGACTGGTAGGGGGCTGTAGGGTAGCCAGGTTATCCTTCCAGCTCGGGGAGCTGGTAACCGGAGTTCAAATCTCCGCAGCCCCATCTCCACGACCATTCATTCATTAGGAGAACGAGGCAGGCAATGGGTGTATCGAACTACGCGAATGTGTATGCGCGAATAAGGGCACGTGTAGGTGACATCATAGCGGAAGGTAAAATACGCGAGCTGATTGAAGCTCGGCCGAGCGATTTTCTGCCGTTACTGATGGATACCGCATACAAGGAGCAGTTAACCCGAGCGGGGGTGACCACGCTCGACGCACGACGGATCGAAGAGGCGTTAAAGGCTGAGCTCGTCAGCCAGTACGTAATGGTGCTCAGGTCAACGAAAGGCTCGATCCGTGATATCTTTTACGTCATCCTCAGACGCCTGGAGGTGAAGAACCTCAAGGCACTCATACGCACAAAGGCGACCGATACACGGACATCGGCCGGGATCGAGACGCTCATATTCCCCATTGAAGACGTCTTCAAACGCCGCATGAGCACGTTGAAGGGGGTGGACTCGCTCGCCGGTCTGATAAGCCACACGGAGAGCCCCTATCGCGAGGTGTTGGCTAACGCGTACCCGGAGTATGAAACGACGGGACAGCTCCTTGTACTCGAGCGCGCGCTTGACGAGGAGATCTGCGGTGCGATCTGGGCGCAAACGGAGGAGTTAGGCCGTGCTGACCAGGAGATTGTGCGGAAGATCGTGGGTACTGAGCTGGATCTGACGAATATCATGACCTTGCTCCGCTGCAAGGCGGAGGGGATACCACCGGGCAAGATCAGGAGCTACGTGCTGCCCTACGCGTATCTCGTGGATTTCGGTGCGGACGCGCTGAACGAGGTGATAATGGCAGAGAACACCGGTGCGGCTATCCGTGCGATGCCCGATTCGCCCTACACCGACGTATTGACCCGCGTATTGCCGCTCTGCGATATGGAAAAGACGCTCATTCCCTTCGAGGACGCGCTCTGGCGCCATTTCGCCACCGTGGTACGAAAGACCTTGAAGGGCTACCCCATTGACATCGGCACGATCATCGGGTTCCTGTACCTCAAGGAGCTGGAGATCCAAAATCTCTGCACGATCGCGGTCGGCAAGGAGAACAACCTCCCGGCTGAAGAGATCTCCCGGCTCGTGCTCGCTTCGTGACCCGAATGGAGTCCGTAGCGCTATACGCCGTGCTCCTGCTTGGAGCTGCTGCACGAACGTTTAGACCGTTGAAACGGGTGTTCGGGGTGATTTATAAATCGGTAAGTTTAAATTAATCCACGGTAATAGGCTTTCAGTCTCTAAGTCTGCACGAACGAGGAGAAAAGAGGAGAGGAGAGGAAAGAGAGATGTTTGATGAACCGGTACTCGGGATAAGCACGAAGGAGGTCGTGACGATCACGCCAGATACAACGGTCGGCACGGCGATCGGGATAATGGAGAAGAACAGGTTTCACACCCTGGTGGTCCGGGGGAGCGATGCGCTCTATCTGGTGAGCATTCAGGATCTGCTGTTTGCATCCCATTCCGACTGGCATGTCGATGAGTTTATGTTCAAGCCCTACACCATCCACCACACGACGCCGATCATTGATGCTATAATAGAGCTCATCGACTGCGGTCAGCGCGCGGCACCTGTGATCGACGACAGTGGTGTACTTGCGGGCATTGTTACGGAATATGACTTCATGGCGCGGGGCGCGGATTCTCGTCTCCTGAAAGATGCTGAGGTGCGCCGGATTATGACTCGTGATCCGATCTGCGTGCAGAAGACCGATAGCATCGGGAAAGCGCGCAGCATCATGACCAAGAACAATATCGGGCGCGTGCTCGTGGTGGATGAGCTGCAGAATTTAGTGGGCATCGTTACCGGTATGGACATTGTGAAGAAGATTTACAAGCCCAAGAATCGCATGACCATAGGCGAGGTCAAGGGTGAGAAGATCACCCGGATGGAGCAGCCGGTTACGGTCATCATGAATGCGCCGGTGATTACGGCGGATATCGATGCGAATCTCGCGGACGTTGCGAAACTACTGCTGCAGCATGACATTCGGGGCGTACCGATCGTAAAGGATCACGTGCCTCGCGGGATCATTACCATTCCGGACATCATGCGCTACCTCCGCATGCTGCGCGAGGAGGCGGCGATGGTGGAGGTTGAGCTCGAGGGCACCCTGGACGAGGAGTATAAAGACCTTGCGGAGCGCATCATCGAGACCGAAGTACGGAAGATCGCGCGATTCTCGCCTCGTGTGCACTGGATCAAGATCGTGATTAAGAAGGAGCGTGACCGCGGCGGTGTGCCGTTTTATCGGATAAACGCGCACGTGAAGACGCCGGAAAAGCAGTACTTTGCTCAGGCCGAGCCGAAACCGCTCAAAACCACCAAGTGGAAGAGCGAAGACGAGGTGGAGGAGACGAAGATGCAGAAATCACGCTGGGACTTCCTTGAGGTGCTCAAGGATGCCCTGCTCTCCGTGGAGCGGCAGATCGAGGAAGATCGTGATCGGAAACGGGACCTGAACCGACGGGCGGTTGAGGCATAACGAGCGGGTTGGCAGACAAGGCAAGGCAAGGTAAGGTAAGGCAAGGCAAGCACTCCCGTGAATTCGTTCGTCTAGGACTGTGCAGCGGGAGAAACGAAATCCGCGATTTGAAAATCGAGCTCTACATCGAGTACGTCGAGTTCCGTAACCGCCGCGGGCATACCCAGCAGTGCGCTCAAATTCGGCGTCGTACGTCCCTCATCGCCGGAGATAAGCTCCTTCA
>DSCO01000013.1 GCA_011049045.1 Methanomicrobia archaeon
GAAAACGGGAACCACACGATAAAGGCACTCGTGCACGATCTCGCCGGGAACATAGGCCACAAAAATATCCCTGTACGCATAGCCAATCCCATCGACGTTACTGCACCTCAGGTCGATATATATTATCCTTCCGATTATGCGACTGTCTCTGGGGAGCAGCGTGTCTGTGTCGTTGTCACGGATGACACGGGCGTGAGTGCCATCGAATTCCTCGTTGATGGGCAGGTGATTAGTACGTTCACCTATCCCACCACCCCCTGGACCGTGGAGTTCTCGGTATCGAACCCTTATTGGTGGGACACGCGCTTCCTCGAGAATAAACTCTACCGGCTCGCCGTGCGAGCAACTGATGAAACCAACAAAACCGGTTTAGACACCGTTGATGTCTCGGTATATAACACCGGGCCACCGCTCAGACCAGAGCTGGTTGTTACCCGGCACGAAGTGACCCGCCATCTCAATATGTTTGTCGTCGAGCTGGAGGTGGAGAACCAGGGCACGGCTAGCGCGTACGACATCAAGCTCGAGGACCACCTGAGTGCGCTGCAACCGATCTCACGCGCGAACTTCAACGGTGCCGATTATGAGGCGGAGTACATTGGCGCTACTCATCGAATGAAATGCGTCATTACCGATCACCTCAGTATGAGTCCCGGAAGTTCGCGTACCTATAGCTACGGCGTTGTGCCCGTGCTGATGCATCCAACTCAGCAGCAGCCCTCGATTGGCACGCCCGTGCAATTATCTTACAGGAGTTCGATGAAGCAGTACTACAGCACTGAAAAGCAGTATGCCATTCTGAAGACGACCGATACCGTCATGCTGGCCACGGCCTTTGCTCATGCGCTCAAGGAAGCGGATTACCTGATCGTGACCAATCCGACCCTTTTAATTTCCGAGAATCCGTTCCAGCGCGATGAGGTTGATGCACTCCTCGCGGATATGGCGGAACTGGCGTCTCAGCGGACTGGTGTGCTGGGCTATCTGTACGTGAATAATGAGGCCACGTTCCGGAACCTGATCCGGCCACAAGGCACGTGGGCAAGTGCGCTGCACCCTAACTTCTTGAAATCGCTCGGCGGTTATCTCCTGATCGTTGGAGAGATTGAGATCATTCCTGCGCGACGCGAGTGGGGCTTCTCCCTCACCTGGTCAAATTCCAATAGCACTACGACGAATGTCCCCTTCTCCGATCACCCCTATACGGATACGAACGATAATGGCTTTCCGGATCTGATAGTGGGCCGAATTGTCGGCAACGACCCCTCCAATCTCTCAAAAGCGATACAGACGAGTATCGGCGGGTACAGCTTCGATCGTTCGCACGCTACGGTGGTGAGCGGAACAGATGGCACAGCAAGCATTCAAAAGCTATTCACGGACGGCATCGATAACATCGAGGACGAGCTTAAGGATAAAGGGTTTACTGTTACGAAGATCCACTGGTCGAATTACACGACCGATGCCGCCAGACTCCAGGCGTTCCGAACCAGCGCGATGGATAGGGATGTCTTGTGCTACAACGGTCACGGTGGCGTTGACGCGTGGTGCTGGGGACTGCAGACCGGCGATTTCCCGGTCAATTTCGGCGCGATCAGTCCCTTTGTCTTTTCCCTGGCGTGTTTAACCGGCTCATATGAGGATCACCCCACATACGGCGGCGGCGACTACAATATCGCCGAGGCCTTCCTCAATAGCAGCGCCGCGGTCTTCATCGGAGCGACCCAGGTCTCTGCGGTCAACTGTAACTCCGAGGCGGGTAAGTGGTTCTTCGAGCATTGGGATGCCGACGAAACGATTGGCGAGGTCTTCACCGAGCTGGAGCGGGTGAAATATTCCACGAAGAACACCTATTGGGGCCTCTGGGTCTGGGAATACAACCTTTACGGCGATCCGAAGTTTGGTGCCGTTTCCACCGGTACAGCCGCGGGATTGGGTGCGGAAGTGCCGCTGGACGCGACCGCCACACTCGAGATCGTCGTGCCCGATTACGTGGTGACGACCACTGACGAGTTTGATCACGTCGAAATCCCTGGTGGCGAGCTGCTGCTCGAAAATGGCTTGCCGCAGGTTCCCTATTTCACTGTCACCACAGAATATCCACGGGGCTACCAGGTGCAGAACGTGACTTTAGAGGAACGAACGGGATTACAGACGGCGACCGGCTTGAATCTGCCGGTAACCATCGCAGTGCTTGCTACGTCGGGCGATTTAGACGTACCTGCACCGAATCAGAGCGAAGACTGGTTCCCGAACGAGCCCTATCGCTGGCACGTGGTGGAGAATCCCGATGGCACATCCACGCTGTTCCTGGCGTTGTATCCATTCACCTACAATCCGCTGACAGCGAATGTCAGATTTTATCAGAATTACCGCTTCGAAATCAATTATACCGAATCCGCCGTAATCGTTGCTGTTTTAAGGACTGACAAAGACGCGTACGCACAGGGCGAGACCGTCACGGTAGACGTCGAGCTCAACAATACCGGCGAAGCAGAAGATGTCGTGGTGAGCGCGGTGGTGAAGCGCTACGGGTCTGATGAGGTTGTTGATGGTTTGTTCCTGAGCACGCTCACCGATTTTACGGGACCTGCGTCCTACTCGCTGCAGTGGAACAGCGGCGGCTTCGAGCCGGGCGATTACGTCGTTGCGGTGATCCTGCGAGATGCCGAGAACAACGTGCTGGATACTAAAATGGGGCAGTTCTGGCTGGGCATCTCTTCTGGTGAGATTACCCGCTTTACCGCTACGCCAGAGCACTTCGAGCTCGGGGACGTGATCGCGATCAACATGACCTTCGCGAACACCGGTACGGTGCCCCTCGCGGGAACGGCGATCGTACGCGTGATCGACGTAACCGGGGTTACGGTAGCGGAATACAGACACAATGTGACCGATCTCCTGCCTTCGGGTTCGATCAGTTTCGGCGATACCTGGAACACCAGTGGCGCTGCAGAGGGGTTGTACAGCATCCGTGGCTCTGTCCTGTACGAAAGCAGGTCCACCGATCCTGTATCCGTTATAGTCGGTACGGCGACCGGTGGGTTTGACACCGGTTCTGGCACGTATCCCAGTATACCGGGCACGCATACCGGGTTGATCACACCGAACCAGACGATGCTTGCCCGTAGACTCTACCTGTACCCGTGCAGCGGCACGGGTGGTCACGCAGAATACGTAAAGATCAGTCAGGGGATGGAAACACTTGTGGAAGCTGACTGGGCGGGCTATAACGGCGATTGGCAGAACATAACGTTCGGCGAACCTGTTGTCCTGGAAGCAAACGAGACGTATTCCTATACCATTACCACCGGCTCGTATCCGCAGATCATCCACGCTTCATCGTACAACGCAACCAGCGGGTCCATCACCTGCATCTCATTCGTGGACGTGAACGGCAAGCAGTACGAGGGTTGGATACCGGCGATGCGGCTGGAATGACGAGAAAAAGGAGACAAATCCGGGCGGCATACTACATGAAAAGACAAAACCGAAAAGGTAGATTGGGTGGATTTTTATTTGTATTTTTGATTGTAACGTCCGTGTTCGTAGTCTCTGTGGGTAGTGTTCTCATTCCAGTCATTAACGATACCGATGAGGTTTTAGAGGAAACTGCGATTGATAATTCACTATCTGAGGGATCTTTATTAAAAGGCAACACAGCTTCGAGTATGAACCGCTCAAAAGAGATTGATGATGTGCTTGCTGATAATAAATACCCATTTTTATTCTTCTCTGCTGATTGGTGCGGTTTTTGCAAGCAGCAGAAGCCGATTCTAGAGGAGCTTGCGCAGGAATACGGTGATTTGATCGAGTTCATCTGGCTCACCGAGGAAGATGC
>DSCO01000014.1 GCA_011049045.1 Methanomicrobia archaeon
GTAGAGGATGCGCTCCTGAAGAGCCGGATGAGGGAAAACTTCACGTCCGGTTCTGTGAGGGGGCTCATAGTCACCCCGGAGCTATTACTCCATCAAGAGGTAGGCTATGAGCTCTACTCGACATACCACCAAGGCCAAACATGAGCAGCGGCCCGAAGTGCGCGTCTCGCTTCAGACCGATGATCACTTCACGCCCACCGTCGATCTCCTTCTGGACGAGCACGCCCTCAATGCGTCGCGCGCTCGTGTAACGTTCTGCCCGGTGCACAAGCTCGAAGAACGTTTCTCGTACCATATCACGTTCGATACCCAGCTTCACGCCGCCGACATCCGTTTTGTGCATGATATCCGGTGAGAGCACCTTCATCACGACGGGATAGCCGATGCGGTCCGCGATCACGAGCGCCTCATCCGCCGTTTTCGCGGCGCCGTATGGTGAGACGGGGATGCCATACGCCTCCAATACGGCGAACCCTGCGGATACCAACCCCATTCCCGTCTCCTCACGATCTCGCAGCGCCAGTATTCGCTCGACTGCGGATCGGTCAACGGTGAAGCGCGGAGGTACTGCCGATACCTTCGTGCGCCGTTCGCTGTACCTCATTACCGCGTAGAGCGCGTCTACCGCGCGCACAGGATCAAAATAATTCGTGATGCCGTGCTGCTTTAGCCGTTCCACGGTCGACGCGATCGCGTCAGCGCTCATGAAGACGGGTATAACCGGTGTGTGCTCATTCACCTTCAGGACGTGGTCGCCTGCGGTTTCAAATGCGATCGGCGCGGTTGGCGAGAGTATCGCGATGATCGCACCCACGCGATTGTCCGCGGCGACGATAGTAAGGGCATGAGCGAACTTCTCGGAATCCGCATCGCCACGTACGTCCACGGGGTTGTACACGTTCGCCAGATCCAGGGCGCGCAGATGCTCGATCGTCGCGCGATTGAAGGCGGCGAACGGGAGTCCAAGGCGCCCGATCTCGTCCGCAGCCATCACACCGGGGCCGCCGGAGTTCGTGACCACCGCGACACCGCCTGTAATGTGCCGGATACGCGCGAGGGTGAGCGAAAAGTCGAAGAGCTCGCTGATCGAGTTCGCTTCGATCACGCCGGTTTGACGGAAGGCTGTACGGTAAGCGTCAACGCTGCCGGCGATGCTCCCGGTATGGCTTGAGGCCGCCTTCGTGCCCGCTTCGGTCTTCCCGCTCTTCATCACCACCACGGGCTTCGTCTCCGAGATGCTTCGCGCGAGCTCCATGAACCGCCGCCCGTCGCGGATGTCCTCAAGATACATCGTGATCACATCGGTCTCGTCGTCCGTGGCCAGGAACTCGATAAAGTCGCTCTCGTCGAGCACCGCCTTATTCCCCTGCGAGACCAGCTTGCTCAGCCCCATCCTCGCCGGTATCGCCCAGTCAATGACTGCCAGGGCGAACGCGCCGGACTGGCTCAGAAATGCGATCTTTCCGCTCGCTGGCATCACCGTACCGAACGTCGCGTTCAGGCCCGCGTGCGTGTTGATGACGCCCAAGCAGTTCGGGCCGACGAGCTGAATGCCGTAGCGCTTGCTGATTCGGATGAGTTCGGCTTCAAGAACCGCGCCGTCTCGCCCCGCCTCTTTAAAGCCCGCGGAGATGACAATAGCGTTCGTAATGCTGCTGCTGCCGCACTGCTCAAGTAGTTCCGGGACATGGCAGGCAGGCACCACAATCACCGCGAGATCCACACGCTCCTCGATTCGGGTGACCGACGGGTAGCACGGAAGATCCAGTACCGCCGTGTACTTCGGATTGACCGCGTAAATTTGCGGGGGTGTCTCGCCGGCCGTCCTTGTAGAGTGGTGAACCGCACACACATTCCTGAGGATCGTGTTACCCACCTTGCCCGCTTTCGGTGTGGCACCTATTATCGCAATACTTCGCGGGTTGAAGAGCCGATCGAGCATGCTGTATAAGCGGAAGGTCTTTTCACGCCTTTAAAGTTGCTGATGGGCCTTACCAGCACTTACCGTGACCATGCCATGCATGCGCCCTTCGACTTCCGATGACTTCGGATGCTCAGAGATATCGTATGTGCTTTCCGCGATGCCGAACTTCTCCAGCGTCAGCAGAGGTTAGGAAACAAGTTGTCGCACTTCGCCCAGCGCTTTGCTGATCCCTTGATGTACCGTAGCCCTTGAGCGAGCAGCTGCACCATCCAGTATCGAGCCGGATGAGACAGCACAGGGCCTCCGTTAGCAACCCCTCTCCGAGTTCCATACCCCTCTCGTCCTGTACTGCCGGCAGAGACCGTTCGCTTTTGTTGGTTTGTTTGATCACATACCGAGAGCACCTCTTCTTAAGTCACCTGCGCTCGCGCGAATCTTGCTCCTTACGTTACGCACGACAAAGACGCACTCATCTTCTCAAAGCAGAGCTACGGATGACTGAGAGGATTCCCTTGAGCTCCGCGAGCACACCATCTGCTTTCCCTGTCGTCTGGTATTCTCGTGCAATGCACCCTTTCAGCACGGGCGGTAACGGCCGTCCGGTCTTGTCACCGACGACGCCTTCCGCTTCGAGCATGAGGAATTGATAGGAGATGCGCCCCTTCTCGGTGACCCCATATGCTACACTCACGCTACTCGATTTCCTCTGTTCGGAGCGATCGAGCCCAAAGGTTCCGGTAACGAAGCCGTGCTCCTCCAGAATGAGGAGATGATAGGAGATCAGGCGGCGGTCTTCGCCCAGCGTGTCAATGAGCTCCTGCAGGTTCAGAGGCCGCTCTGCGAGTAGCGCGGCCATCCGATACCGGAGGGGATGTAACAGAATGTGCGCCTCCTTGAGTAAGGTGTCCTCACGTTCCATGCCAGAGTTACGTTCTCACAGCATCTTATAAACTTTTCGATTTCTTCAGAAACTTTGCATAAAGTTACTTCTGTTGACCAATTCAACTCTGCGGGGAAATGAATACTAACCGAAAGCTATTTAAAGGGAACTCTCTCTGGTTCCACTTTCCTCATGGTGTTCGAATATCCGGATCAGGACGTGACTAAGGGGGATCTGAACGAGTGTGTTAGAGCGCTGGTGAATGAGCTATTACGCTCGGCACAACCTGACGGATCACTTCACGTAGTGGATCTAGACATCGGTCTCATCGTTTACCCCGATGACCTCTTGGCAAACTCGCCCGATGAGATACTGGAAGACCTCGTCTATCCGGTATATAGAGAGGATCTCACTAGTAACGCTTCACTGCTGGCCGAGGTGCATCTGAAAGAGACGGAACGGGGCTTGATGAGCAAGATGTTCGTGCGATTCCAGATCACTGAGCCTGCAGAAGTCGAGATTATCAAGGCGGAGATTTACGAAACGGAGTTCCTCGTCTCGGATATCGTGACGGTTAAACGTCGGAGAGAGTGCGAACGGCTGCTCGAAGAGCGGGCAGCACGTCTTTCAACAGCATTCAAAACGGCGATCATGCAGCTGATGGCCGAAAAGCGTGTTGCGAACTGATTGGATGGTGCTCCGCTGCATCTGCTTCAGTTGGATAGAAGCGTGCGTTCGTCTTTTCTCCCGGTAATCTCCCGCGATAGCTCACTATCCGCTAATCACGTTCGTTCAATGCGGTTTTCCCGGGCTTATGGTCCTGGAAGTTTTAAATAAGGGTGACGGTTTTTATTTACTACGTGCACTCTTCTCGGTGAGTGATACGTTAGGATGCAGTTGTTTCCCGCTCGATACCTCAGCGGGGATGTTCGGGAGAAGTGGAGAATATGCATGATACATGAAGATTCCACGGCGGAAGAACTCGCACCGATTGCCACAGCCGTGAATGAATTGCTGGTCATTCCGGTCACGATGCGGAGCAAGAATAAGCGGGGGGTCTGCGTCGAGAAGGGAAAAGTGCTCGAGTTCGAGTACTCCGGCCCTGTCCTGGAGCGCGTGCTGGCGGAAAATCGGACTATACGCACGACACCGCTTACCGGTAGGTATGCGCATGTACCGGTAGTTGTTGCTCCGATTCGAAATCCCGCAGGGGAAGCTGTTGCGGTGTTAGGTGTGGTGGATGTGGTCGGAACCGTGGATCTCGGTGCGTTATTCGCAGACTCACCCCGTGTCCTCGAGCAGATACGGTCGCATTCGAGCTACCCGCTAAAACGAGAAGAAGGATGAGAAGTATGCCCACGGAGGAAGATCAAAGAGAGCTGAAAGTTCGCGATGTGATGAGCCATCCCGTCATCACGGTAGACGAAGATGCACTGGTCACCGAGATCGTGAGGAAAATGGCAGAGCTGGAGATCGGTAGTATCGTTGTCACTGCGGATGGCAAGCCGGTCGGGATCGTGACCGAGCGAGACGTTGCTTTGAACGTGCTCCTTGATAAGCGGGCCGGTGAAGTGCGGGCAAAAGAGATCATGACCTCGCCGCTGATCTCGGTGGCACCGGATACGACGCTCGATGCGGCCAGTGAAATCGCGGCTGAGAAGCGCATCAAGCGACTGCCAGTCATCGAAAATGGCGTGCTCATTGGGCTCGTCAGTCTCCGCAATATTCTGACTCATAAGCCCGAGTATGTCAAACGATTCTATCCCCAGGTGCGCCTTTTGGCCAGCGGCTGGACGCTCGATCGACTCGAGCGCGAGTTGAGCGACTGCGAGATGTGCTTACGGGGTCAGAGTGACAGAAGCCTCAAGAAAGCACTGAAAGCGGTTTATGATGAACTGCAGGAGCTCGTCAGCACGTATTTCGATGATACTGAGCTCCTAGAGCTCTTTGCGCTCATCGAAGAGTTATATAACGATATTGCGGAAGAAGGCGACGGAGAAGAGGGCATTTCCGCTGAAGAGCAACGAAAACGGTTGGATGAGATCCTGCGGAAGTTCCGGCATGTCACGTATCTGCGCAAGCAGCAATCACTCACCAGCTTCGCCGGGGTTTCCCCTCGCTTTGGTGATTATCGACACCAAATCGCCAATCAGCCTCGCCTGCCCTATAAACGAACGCGTTAGCGAAGTTATCGAGCATGTGACTTACCGTGCCGGTATGACCAGGCTACGCTATGAGAAGCATTTTTACCCTTGAGGAGCAGACGATCGGTAAAATCGCTGCGGGTGAGGTCGTTGATCGTCCTGCATCGGTCGTAAAAGAGCTGATCGAGAACTCGATCGATGCGGGGAGCAGCCATATACGTGTGGAGCTGGGCAATGGCGGTAGAGCGCTTATCCGGGTCACAGACGATGGCGGTGGTATCAGCGAAGAGGATGTGGAGGTTGCCTTTGAGAAGCACGCGACAAGTAAGATAAAACAGATTGAGGATCTGCTATCGCTGCATACGCTGGGCTTCCGCGGTGAGGCGTTACCGAGTATCGCAGCAGTCTCACGGGTGTCCGTGAGTACACGGCATGCGAGCGAGGCTTTCGGCACCCAGCTCACCATTGCGGGTGGCGCGGTAAAAGAGCGGCGGCGCATCACGCGCGGGGTGGGCACGAGCATCGAGGTAAAGAGCCTCTTTTATAATCTCCCTGCACGAATCGGCACGCTCAAATCGAGATCCACGGAACTCCGGCACGTCGTCGACGTCTGCATCAACTACGCGGTCATCTACCCGGAGATCAAATTTGAGCTCATTCATGATAACACCCCCATCCTGACTACCCTTGGCACGGGAAGCATGCTCGATGCCATCGTTACCGCCTACGGCAGCGGCGTTGCGACCGCGCTGCTCGAGCTAAAGTCGCTCGCGAACCCAACTCATTCACTTCCACCGTTCACGCTCACCGGCTATATCTCGAAGCCCGTCCTCTCCTACAGCACGAAGGGACATCTCTTCACCTACGTGAATCAGCGCTTCGTGCGGAGCGAGCTCATAGAGCGCGCGATAAAGCGGGGTTATCTGTCACTGCTACCGAAGCACGCGTATCCCTTTGCGGTAGTTTCACTCATCATAGACCCGGGCGAGATGAATGTGAACATCCACCCCAAAAAGCACGAGATACAGTTCTACCATGCTGATGAGGTCTTTCAGCTCATCGCAAATGCGGTGACCGCCACGTTGCGTTCCGCGGATCTCATACCCGAGATGGCGCAACGCGAGATACGCAAAGCACCCCGAGCCGCCACGCTCTTTGGATTGCAAGAAGAGCGAAAACCGGCAACCATCAGTGTACAGACCTCGTTCCATGAGGTGTATCCTGAGACTGAGGGTGATGATCAGCGCGAAAGCACCGATCTAGACATTCTTCCTCTTCCGCTGTATCAGGTACTCGATAGTTACATTGTTGCGCAGAGCGAGACTGAGGACGTGCTTTTGATCGACCAACACGCGGCTGCAGAACGGATCACTTATGAGCGTTTGCTACTACGTTACGGCAGCCGAATAGAGCAGCAAGCGCTTTTGCGACCGCTCGTGCCAGACCTCAGTCCGCATCAACGCTACGTGCTCAGGGAGAATGAGGCGGTGCTCCGTGAGATGGGCTTCGATCTCGACCGTCTGGGCGATGACAGTTACGTAATCCGTGCGATTCCCATCGTTTTTCACGGCATGATCGGTGAAGCAGAGCTCCCGGAGGTCATGCTGCAGTTGGTGGATGAGTCCGGCAAACGTGAGGAGCGGATAAAGGTGCTCTTCAGTACCGCGGCGTGTAAAGCGAGTATCAAGGCGGGCGAGAAGCAGTCGTACGAGGCGATGCGCGAGCTCGTGGAGCGCTTGAAGAGGACGAAGATGCCGTTTACCTGCCCGCATGGGCGACCAACGATGATCCGGCTGAGCAAGAAGGAGATAGAGAAGCGGTTTAAACGCCGATAATGCGCTCCGGAGCACCACGTAACTTATTTCACGTTCCGGATCAGTTTAGGTTACGGAGACCGTGCCAGGGAAGAGCGTCATCGTGGACACCAATGCACTATTGATACCGGGGGAATTTGGCGTGGATATCTTTGCGGAGCTGGAGCGCCTGGGCTATACCGCTATTATCGTGCCCCGGTTGGTACTGAACGAGCTGGAGGCGCTCAGAGCAAGAGCGAGCTTGAAGGGTAAGGAGCGGAGAGCGGCCGCTGTCGGGTACGCGCTGTTACAGGATTACGTTCGTGACACGAACCGTAGACGCGAGCAGAGCGGATGCACCGTCGTGCTGGAGCCCGAGGTGGGAGCGGAAGGAGGAAGCGATACTGACACGGCTCTTATCCGCTTAGCGGCTCGTCGCGGGGCCGCAGTACTCACTAACGATGAGCTCTTGAGGCGGCGATTGACCGACGCGGGTATCGTCACGGTGTACCTGCGTGGAAGAACGATATTGGAGGAGCGTGAATAAGCATCATGAAACTATTTCGCACACTTATCTCCTATGATGAGGCGCTGCAGGTGGTGGTCGCGCATGCGCACCGGATGGGCGCGGAGATTATCAGGTTTGACGAAGCATTGAACAGAGTGCTAGCCGAAGACGTTCGTTCACCTGTTGATAGCCCGCCCTTTGATCGTGCCGCGATGGATGGATATGCGGTTCGGGGTGAGGACTCATTCGGAGCAACACCACGTACTCCAGTGACTTTGAAGCTGATACGATCCTCTTCAGAGGGCGAAAGCGGCCCTCAGGTGGCGTTAAGGACCGGCGAATGCGCGCCCATCGCGACCGGGATGCCGATACCAGAGGGCAGTAACGCGGTCGTTATGCTCGAGTATACCAAGGAACGGGGCGATATGGTGGATATTTACAAGCCGGTGACGCCCGGGAAGAACGTCTCCGCACGGGGCGAGGACGTGAAGAAGGGCGAAATCGTACTGAAAGCCGGGAAGAGATTCCGGCCTCACGATATCGGCTTGCTCGCCTCGCTGCGGCTCACGACGGTGCAGGTATGTCGGAAAGCGCGGATCGGTATACTATCGACAGGCGATGAGCTCGCTAATCCCGCGGAGCTAAACGATCTAAAGCTGAAGAAGATCGCAGATGCGAACAGTTACGTACTGACCGCGCTTACGCAATCCATTGCAAGCCCCTATCGCATCGGGATTGTACGCGACGATTACACCGCGATACTGAACAGTATACGGCAGTCGTTGGACGGTACCTGCGATGTGCTCCTGGTGACCGGGGGCAGCTCAGTCGGCTCCCGGGACTACGTCGCGGACGCGGTAGAAGAGCTGGGTGAGTTGCTCTTTCATGGCGTGGCTATTCGGCCGGGCGAACCGGTCGGGTTCGGCCTTATCAAGAGCAAGCCGATATATATCCTCCCGGGCTATCCAGTGGCGACGATCGCTGCGTTTGAGTTGCTCGTTCGGCCGTTCCTTTACGCCCTGCACGGTCTCGCGGATGAACGCCGAATCATTGGTGCAACTGCACGCAAGAAGATCCCGTCAACCGTGGGAAGAACTGATTTTGTACGGGTTCGGGTGCTTCGTGATGGCGACGATTATGCTGTGGAGCCCGTGCGCGTGAGCGGCTCGGGTATCCTCTCGAGCATGACGAAATCGAACGGTTTTGCGGTGATAGCGGCTAATAAGGAAGGCGTGGAGGAAGGTGATCGGGTAGCTGTAACCTGCTACAATGATCTGTAAGCAAAACCAGCTAGTTCCGCTCCTCCTTCAGGAACGAACAGAGAGATATAGCTCACCCCCCGCCAAAGGTGCTATCGATCGCGGCTGTGCAAACAAACATGAGTATACGACATTCATGACCGGACATTTTCAAGCTGAGACTTTTTCAATCTTGCTGCAGAGGGCATCCAAAAACGAGGCGAGTAGCAATCCTAAAGAACTGTGAACTCTTTGTTTCATACAACAAACATGGAACTGCTGATCGCGCTCATAATCCTTGCCGTGACCGGGATCGCGGTGGGCTTCGGTGAAGGGCTGCTCGGAATTGGCGGGAGCTTCATTATGGTTCCCGTCGTGTATTGGCTCCTCACGGCAATGGACGTGACTTCTGATACCGCGATCAAGCTTGCCTTCGGCTCCGCGCTGCTTGTGGTCTTCCCTACCGCGATCAGCGGCACCTGGATACATACCAGGAAGCGTGCGGTATGGTGGAAGGCCGCGCTCGTTATGGGGCTCTTCGGATCGCTCGGTGCGCTTACCGGCTCCACGATCACCGCCCAATTCCTCACTGCAGCGATCTTGAAACCGCTCTTCGGGATCGTACTCGCCATCGGTGGTATTCAGATGGTGATCGGGAAGCTGCACGGGGCTGAGGCGGGAGAAGAAGAAGCGGAGCTGAAGACGCGGCCGCTTGCTTGGGCGCTCACGGGCCTTAGCGTGGGCCTGCTCAGCGGCCTCATCGGGATCGGCGGTGGGACCATCATGGTGCCTGCGCTCGTTATGGGGCTCAAATTCAAGCTGCACCACGCGATAGGAACCTCGCTTGCCGTGATCATCTTCACGAGCTGTAGTGGTGCGCTTGGCTACCTCCTCAACGGGCTTGCAGTCCTCGAGCTCCCACCGTACTCCGTGGGCTACCTTAATCTTTTCATCTTCGCCTGTTTGGCGGTGACCAGCATCCCGGTCGCGCAGCTCGGAGCGCGTACGGCGCACATCGTACCCGCAAGGGAGTTACGGTATCTCTTTGCTGCGGTGATGTTCTACATCGCGTTCAGGATGATCTACTCCAGTACCCCCCTGCTCCTGCCGTTCTGATAATTTCAAGAGCTATTTCGTCTGGATGACAAACGAGCAGTATCGGTCACCTCGTGCGATGCAATCTCGCATCGTCACGGGAGTATCGAGCAAGGTCTCAATGAACTTCGCGTTGAACGTGCAAATGATATCACCGAACTCCATCGCGACCTTGTAGAGGAGACAGTTGTATTCCTTAAGTATTGTATGGCCATTTTCGCGCGCCAGCTCAGCACAGCACCCCAGCTCGTTCAACACATTCATGAGCTCATGCACGTTGCCGTCGTGCCCCACCCGCTCTTTGAACTTCGCTGCGTGCTGCGCCCCCAACCGACCCATCAGTGCTTGCACGTCCTCAGGGCCTTCACGCGCGAGTATATCAGCGATAATCCTGGTTAGGACCTGGTAATAGGCCTTGGGGAAGTATTCTTCACCTTCTGATGAGAGCGAATAGAAGAGCTTTGGCCGTCCAACCTTCTTGTGCACGGGCGTACGCGCCACGAGCCCATCGCGCTCGAGGATCGCGAGATGCTGCCGAACGGCGGTGGACGAGATGCCCAGTTGCGAACTTAATTCATCGACGCACGCCTCCTGCCGCCTCAGCACCTGCAAGATATCAGACCGGGGATCGCCCTGCTGCATGATCTGAAGTAGCGTGTCGAGTATTTAAATTTATCTATTCCTCCGGGCAAATATTTTTTATAGTTTAAAATATAAAAATATAATTAAATGGAGAAAACGGCCGTGACGCGCGAAGCGATTCACCTCCGTGACTTCCCGCCCTTTATCAGGTTCGAGCTTACCGCGAGCTTCCGGCGGAGAGTCTTTTCGCACTTCACTGACCGGGTCGGTCAGCTCGGTGTAGATCTCTCACCGGATGATTTCTGGCGCGTTACAGAGTCCGAATTCGAGACCTCACGGTACGAATTTGTTCTGGGCCCGCTGCGTGGGAGGATCGTTAAAAAGCTCGACCAAGGGCCTTTTACGACCAAAGCGATTCTGAAGAGCGCCGCCCATTTTTCGCCGTATTCCGTCTACCACGCTTTGGCCTGGCTCCGCGAGCACGGGCTCGTGGAGAAGCGCGCGGGTGAGTGGGTGATTGGAACGGACTATTTCGCCCGTGTGCACGTCGCCGATCTCGCGCGGGCGCTCGACCTACGGTACGAGGGACGGCGCCGGAAGAATGCGCTTTCCCTCAGGGATCTGGAGATGGCGATCTACCTCTGGCCCTGGTACGAGCGTGTCATGGAACGGAATGAGCACGGTACAGCGGTCTACGCCGCTTACGGGCGGAGCTACCCGGATCACTTCTCGCTCGCGCGAGCGGTCAAAGCATGGGAGAGAGGTGCGATCAATATACCGCAATGGGCACTTATCGCGATCACCGACCTCACCGGCCACGACGCCGAGGAGCAGGGAGCCATTGCGAGCTATTCAATCCCGCCGGGTGTTAAAATCGTTCCGTATTACAAGAACCGGTACAAGATCCCGCTCGAACTCTCCCCTGATTTCGACGTTATTGCGCTCCGTATGCTTCTGAAATGCTCCGAGGACGGCGTCATTCACCCGCGCAAGTACCGGAAGACGGTCTTCAAGAATCTCTACCACACCTTCGGGCTGTTTCACAGTACTCGAATACCCTGCAGTATCCGTGAGATCGTTGCACATCATTATCGCGTCCCTGCGGATGCGAGAGCCTCGTTCAGGCTTCCCGAGCGTATGAAAGCGCAGTGGGAATCGCTGCCGCAGCTTGAACGTGAGCTGGCGCAGATACTGGTGCTCGAGATGCTCTTCGAGCTTGACAAACCGCGTCGAACGTATGAGCTCATCTCACGATCAGCGGGCTTTCTAACGGATATCTCACTCATGGTGAAGGAACTGGGCCTGGGGGAACTGCGTATCCACAAGCGACGGGACCGACCCCATTATCGCACCTATCTGCCCAAATCGGTGAAGGATAACCTTGAGCGGTTAAAGGATGATACCGAACGGCATAAAATTGAGCGTGGTGTGGAGTTTCTCAGCGAAGACGCGCGTGTCGAGCTCTTCCATCGGGTTAAGGACAAATGGGGCGAGCGGGGCGTGAACATTATAGCCAATCTCTCGATGGATGCGGGTGTCCGTGATTTGGACCTTGCCCGATCCGCTGGCGTCGCTCCCAAAGAGGTACGAAAGCTCCTCTACGAGTTGAAAGACCGCGGCCTCATTATGGATGTCCGCGAGGAAACCCCGACGCTCGTTGAATATTACTACTATCTCTCTGCCGCGGGGATCACGAAATTCGTGGCCACGAATCGCGGTCCGGGGGAGGCAAGAAGAGAAGAGGAGTTCACCTATCCGTTTCCCGAGGAATTCGCGTATTACCAGCGACGCAGAATATTCTCAGAAGCAGCCAAGTAAGGGTGAGCCGCCGCTTCTGCAGGGCAACGGGGCGCCTGATCCGGTATCAGTATCGTAAACGCATTGAACGGAACAAAAACGGTTCCATGATGCATGCAGAGCGGCAAGGTATAAATATGCTAGCGTGTTGTTAGTATTGAACGGGGATTACGAGCATGAAGTGGTCGCTTCAAATCGGGCGTATTCGGGGAATTCCGATTCAATTGCACGTGACGTTCTTGATCATCCTCGCGTTTGTCATCTGGATCTTTGCCGCGAACGATTTCAGCATCGCAGGCATAACCATTGGCTTTGGCGCACTGGCGGTTTCAACTGCGTACAAATACCTGCTCGGCGCTGTTGCCGCGGTGCTCTTCTTCGCTACCCTGCTCTTCCATGAGCTCAGTCATTCATTCGTCGCTCAGCACTACGGGGCGCAGGTACGAGGGATCACGCTCTTCATCATCGGCGGCGTCTCGCAGATGGAGGAGATCCCGCGAGAGCCGCGCATGGAAGCGAATATCTCAGCTGCGGGTCCCGTGCTCAGTTTGTGCATTGGTTTCGTCTCCTACGCCCTTTATCGCTTCCTCGGGCCGGTGACGCGGCCTATGATCGGTGGCGAGACGGTCATCGCCCCGACCGTGACGAACGCCGTGCTCATCGTGCTGGGCATCCTCGCCTTTTATAACATCCTGCTGGGGTTCTTCAATCTCATACCAGCATTCCCCATGGATGGCGGTCGGCTGCTCCGCGCGGCATTCGCAACGCGTATGTCATATGTCGAGGCGACGCGACGAGCCGTTGCGGTCGGCAAGATGTTCGCCATTGTGATGGCGATCTTTGGGCTCTTCACGTTTCAGCTCTTCTTGCTCCTCATTGCCGTCTTTATCTATTTCGGTGGTGGCGAGGAGGAGAAAGCGGCTGTGGTGTCCGTTACGCTCGAGGGTGTCAAGGTGCGCGACCTGATGACCCGGGTACCGGATGTGGTCTCCGTGCCGCCCCAGTGGACGGTCGAGCAGCTGGTCGGATTGATGTTCGAGACACGGCACATGGGCTATCCCGTGCAGGAACGTGACACAGTACCGGTTATCGGTGTCGTTACCTTTTCGGACGTCCAGCAGGTGCCGCCCACCAACCGCAGTACCACGACGGTCGGTGAGGTAATGACGCGCGACATCATCTCGATCGATCCTGATGCCGAGGCGTATGATGCGCTCAAACTCATGTCCATGCGTAATTTGGGCAGGCTGCTCGTGATGCGGAACGGCCAGATGCAGGGCATCGTCTCACGAACGGATCTCGTGAGAGCCATTCAATTCCGCGGTATCCACCAAATAACCTGACGAGTTTCTAACGCTGGTAATCGGTAGGTAGCGCAGCGCGCAGTTTCCGCCGCCCAGACACAAACAAGAAGGAGCCTCGCTCGCTCTTCGGCCGTTCATGCTCGACGCTGTGGCGAGACCGTGTTATATACACAACCGCGTATGCCGTAAAGCCGCTAGACCTTCTCGAGCCGCTTATTGACCTCGTCCCAGTTCACCACGCTCCAGAACGCTTCGACGAATTGTGGACGCGCGTTTTTATAATCGATATAGTACGCGTGCTCCCAGACATCGAGATCCATGAGGATGGCATAAGCCGGATAGAGATTTACGTTGTGCTTCTCGATCTGCATGATGAGCAGTCGCTTCGTCGTCGGGCAGCGGGAGAGTGCAGCCCAGCCGGAACCTTCCACGGTCACTGCAGCCTGTGTGAACTCCTTCTTGAACCGCTCGAAACTACCAAAATCCTGCGCGATCGCATCGCCCAACATACCACCGGGCGTTCCGCCACCCTTGCCCGCGGGGGCAAGGTTCTGCCAGAAGAGCGAATGGAGTTGATGTCCCCCGATATTGAACGCAAGCCCCTTTAAGGTCGCTTTCAGGTCCAGCTCAGCGCCCTTATCCCGAGCCGCGTCGAGCTGCTCGAGGATACCGTTCGCACCTGTGACGTAGGCCTGATGATGCTTCTGGTGATGGATACTCAATTGCGCCTCTGAGATGTAAGGTTCCAAATCCTTATTGCCGTACGGCAGCTTTGGTAACGAGTAAAAATCCCTCATACTTCGTACCTCCTGAATACTGTAGTCTGCGGTTGCATAAAAGCGTTTCGACCGTCGGTCTTTGCAGTTATCTCAGCTGCAGTTCCTCTATATGTCCTGAGACAGACGTACTGAAGCGCGCAGCGCAGTGCAGCGCATGCAGCCAGAAAGAATTTAACTTAACGTTCGGGTGAGATAGATGAGGAAGTGAGAGCAGCGGAGTGAGTTAAGAAAGCAATGCCTAACGAGATAGAGCTCGATCAGATCGTGCAGATACTCAAGGAGCGGTATCTCAACACGGTATCCGCACTGGAGGACGTATCACGCTCCCGTGACCCGTACCGGGTCTTGATCTCCTGCGTATTGAGCCTGCGCACGAAGGACGAGGTGACTGCCGCGGCATCGAAGCGGCTGTTCGCACGTGCGTCAACGCCTGAGGCGATGGTGCAGCTCACGAAGGCTGAGATCGAAGCGTTGATCTACCCGGTCGGGTTTTACCATCGCAAGGCTGAGCAGATCCGGGAGATCTCACGGACGCTGATCGCTGAGCACGACTCGAACGTGCCCGATACACTTGACGAGCTCTTGCAGTTGAAGGGCGTCGGGCGCAAAACCGCGAATATCGTGATCACCATGGGCTTTCACAAGCAGGGTATCGCGGTCGATACGCACGTGCACCGCATCTCTAACCGGTTGGGGTTGGTGAAGACGAAGACGCCAGAGCAGACGGAGTTCGCGCTGCGTGATATCCTGCCGGAAAAGCACTGGATCGTCTTCAATAACCTGCTCGTCATGCACGGGCAGAGGGTCTGCACACCGATCAGTCCAAAGTGCAGTATCTGCCCGATAAGCAACTATTGTGATCGGGTAGGGGTGGAGCGGTTTCGATAGAGCGTCGCTTTTGCACCGGGTGAACCCGAAACGCAGTTTCTTTCACGTCATCTGAGCTCAGCGTTCCTTCCTTCAAAAGCGGCATCAGTATGAACCTATCGTGATCCTCTCGGCCGTGCTTCATGCGAGATCGCCCATCTTTACCTCGTCGTTTAGGTGAGAGTTACAACCTCAATCGCTCTACATACTGTTAGACCTGTCATAAGGCTCAGAGTCGCAGGCTTCGCACAAATGACGTTCGCTGAATCAGATCCGCACTACGCGATCGTCACCGTTCTGAAGCACGACGGGTCCTGGATCGTATTCCACTGCGATCTGTCAAGAGCGGCGCACTCTAAGCTCATCGACAAGCTCGTCGAGCTGCAGAGCTTCTTCAATTACAAGCAGGTCGGCATCGATGCGAACTCGCTCGACAAAGCTAAATCAGATCCCAACCCCTGCAGCTTCGAGCTCGTGCTGCGTGAACGGCAACAGGCGGCCAGGGTCACCGTGCCACACAAACTCGTCTGGCATACCACGCCGAAGCTCGCGCGCATACAGGCGATCGAGCCCTACTACTCCAACGGCCAGCTGCTCTTTCTCGATACCTGAAACCAGGACTATCCCGAGCTCGTCGAGCAGCTGATCCATTATCCGCTTGCAGCGCATGACGACGGCCCGGATGCGCTCGCTGGCGCGATCGCGCTGATACTTGCAAATGAGAAAGCGCGACGGCAGGTGCTTATACCGCGTGCACGCTAGCCTTACGCTTATGGAAAGTGAAGAAAGCTTCTGTCGAGGCATTTTTTCTCAAAATAACCTGTCTAGCTGAAGTTACGTCTCCTCTGCTCGCTCCTAAAGTCGGAGAAAAAACCCAATTTATTATCGTTAGAGCTAGAGCATTTCAAATCTAATGAACTGTTACCGCATGAATATTCTCTCTATTTGTTCTTTGATTTCCGGCTTCAGGTAAATGTGGCTGAAAACACCTCCCGAACTTTTTCGCAACCCCATAGTCTCGATCAGGCTCTCGTATCTGCCACCGCCTATGCCGTTTGCGATAATTGCCGCGCCCTCTGCAGCTTCCTTTACTGCACCGCCGGCCCTTGTCAGCGTTCTTATCCCTGCGTTGATTCCGAGTTCGCCGAGATGATCATGCAGTACAGATCTCACGTCCTGAACAAATGGGTCTATCCTTGTGAACCGACCACTCAGTAATATCTCCCGTGGCTCGCGGACTGACGAGAGCATGAGATATGTGTCCTTGAGTATCGCTTCGAGCATGGCGGAATAAGCGAGCGCCATCTGCTCGGAATTCCGTGCGCTGCTAATGAATTCCTCAATTGACATCTGCTGAGGATTTACAGCTGCAATAGCTGCTGCACCACCATCGAAGAGCGGCATCTTCGAAAAATCCGCGATTGTATTCGCCAAGGCGTAGGCAAGTTCGCCATCCATTGCGCCCATGCCCATGTACCCGACGCCGCCCATAGTTCCGCCGACGCCGTCGACTATTTTACCGTTCTCTATGCCCATTGCAGCCGTGTAGCCGAAGCCGATCTCCAGAATAATGAACGAAGTTTCTGAGTACTCGAGACCGTACTTCTCTGCTTGATCTCTCACCCCGGAAACGGCCGTGAAGACCTTGTCCGCGGTCCCCATGTCGATTCGGTTGATCTTTCGGTATTCGGGCACGGTCGGCAGCATGATCACACCGGGCGGAAACCAGATATTCAGGTTTGATGCTTTCATGAGGAACATCAACTCTCGTAACCCGACGATGTTAAGCCTTCTTGCAACGTCGGCTTGCGTGATGAACGTTGCGGCATTGATCTCCGCGTCCACTGCGTCCGAGGCTTTTACCATCGGCAGGCCGTAGCCGCTTGGACCGACTATGACATCAATATCCCGCTCTAGTGCCTGTATGGCATCCAGCACGATCCCGGGATTCTTTGTTACTTCAGCGCGCGGTACTGCAAGGTCGATGAAGACCTCATTGGTTGCATCATCAAACCCAAAGAGGTCCATGCTCTTGGTGCCTGGGTCTATGCCGATCGCAGTTACCATTTTCGTATCGTCGCTCCTTGATTGTTCCCCGGTGTGTAAAAGACGTCTCCACCGCCTCGCGGCTCAAGGAAGCTCGTTAGCTTTCCAACAAGCTCCCGCGCGGTCGCTTCGTTGTCCACCAGTCCATAGAACGTCGGTCCCCAGCAGGTTTGGCAAGCGCCATACGCGCCGTTCTCTAAGAGCAGGTGTATGCCCGACTCGACGATGGGGTCGCAGTAGGTATTGCCTTCCTGAAACTCTTCCCAGAAGCTTCCCAGGCGGCTGTTGTACGCTGTTATGTATTTTCCGAAGGTCTTTATGTCATGCTCCATGATGGAGGGCATAACCTGCATGATCAATATCCTCGAGAGCCGGTCGGACATCTGCTCAGGCATCGACTTCAGGTTGCGTAGTACTTCTTCCTCGTTCGCTTTTAGCTCCAGTATCGCGGGTATCGGTTTGTGCGGTATGCAAACGACGAAGAGCCAGTCCTCAGGGATCGGATATCTGAAGATACAGGGCGGCACCCGCCTCCCCTTCTCTTCTAGCTTGTAGCCGCCGTCGACGATGAAGCCCCCTCTTTGGAACGAGTTAAACCCGAGAGCAACAATATCTGATCGGCCGAGCGCAATAGCCATCTCCTCCATGTCGATAGGACGGTTGTAAAGCTCGGATAGTGCACGACCTATCGATAATGCCAGTGCGGTCTGAGAGCCCATGCCGAGGTGTTTTGGGATCGTTTCTCTGACATCTACCGCAATTCCTCCCTCGATACCGAATCGCTCAATGCAGGCGCGTGCATATTTTTTGGCATTCTTCGCGTCTTCGCCGTCGGTCGTGATTTTCTCTGATTTCACGGCTTCTATGATGGTCCGAGGATAGTCGATAGTAAAGCCCGCCGTGCCGTAGAGTCGTCCAAGGTCGCCGGTTAAGTCCATGTTGCCCAGGTGTAAATGGGCAGGCACAACAACGATTCTTCCAATTTCATCTCCTGTGGCCATTCTTTTTCATCCTCCTATGTACTACCCTACTGTACACTTCCTTTATTGTATTGAAGAAGTCCACTTGCTCTTATGCCTTTCATCGTGCCGCCGCATCCACCCCGCCGGCGGAATGCGCGTCGGCGGCCCGAAGGCACGCAAGGATCGGCACGCATGGCTACACTGCACCGCATCGTGAAGAAAAGAAGGGGCGTTGGTTTTTTGAAGAGATCCCCCGAAACGCCGAAGCTCGCCCGCATCCGGGCGATCAAGCCGTACTACTCCAACGGGCAGCTGCTCTTTCTCGATACCTGGAACCAGGACTACCCGGAGCTCGTGGAGCAGCTGATCCACTACTCGCTTGCAGCGCATGACGACGGGCCTGATGCGCTCGCCGGCGCTATCGCGCTGATACTTGCAAATGAGAAAGCACGGCGGCAGGTGCTTATACCGCGTGCACGTTAATCGCTCACGTACGCATCGAATAACCTCCATAGGCGCACGATTCATTTGCATCCAAACGCCGCGATTCCAGAGCAGCACTAGAGTTGAAAGAATCGCGCTATAGGGCGCGGCAGGCGCTATCATAGGGGCGAAACGGGCTCGGATGCTTACGACGGCTGCAGGCACAGGGCCGAAGGCTAACAGAAGTGCGGTGGTGGAAGTCCTTTGGCTGCACCGCACGCTTCGTCGCGGAGCCGCTGTAGGGCGTGAAAGCTAGTCAACAATATTCCGAAGCGACCAACTAGGTATACCTCTCGCAGGGGCAACAACGCTCATTTCACTGTATCATCTCTGACCATGCTCTCCGTGGAAGAGGATAAGTAGGAGGGGAAGACGCTGGGTGGAAGAGTGGAGGGGTGGATGTAAACGCATTAGAGATAATATGAGGCATTAACGTGATATTGCATTACGGCATATAGTTTAGACATCAAACTGACATAATAGAAGACGGTGGTAAAAATGCAGTTGGTCATTAACACCTACGGCTCTTACCTGAGGAAGAAGGGGAACTGTTTTTTAGTGCGGAAAGAGGATCAGATTTTTGAGGTTTCGGTGAATAAAATTGACAGCATTTTGATCACCACGGCGGCATACATTTCCACGGACGCTATAAAGTTCGCGGTGGATAACAACATCGACATTGTATTCCTCGATTCGTATGGGGATCCTTACGGGCGAGTATGGCACTCCAAGCTCGGAAGCACGACGCTGATAAGACGAAAGCAACTGGAACTATATGAACAGGCAGAAGGACTCAATCTGGCCAAGAGCTGGGGCATTCAGAAGGTTGATAATCAGGTAGAGTTACTAAAGCGACTGAAGAAAACGAGAGCGGAGAAGAAAGAGGATTTAGAAGCCCGTATTAAGGAATTGGACGATTTGAAAGAGAGCTTGAAGGGCTTGAAGGGCACAGTGGAAGAGAAACGGCAAACGATCTTAGGGCTCGAGGGCATGGCATCAAGGATCTATTTTGGCGTACTCTCGTCGATTCTTCCCGAGAAATTTAAATTCGAGGCGAGGAGCAGGAATCCGGCGAAGGACGAGTTTAACGCTATGTTGAACTACGCCTATGGAGTGCTCTACTCAAGGGTGGAAAAGGCGTGTATCATTGCGGGGTTGGACCCGTACATCGGCTTCCTCCATACGGACAACTACAACAAGAAATCACTGGTATTCGATATTATCGAGCTATTCCGGACATTTGCAGATGAGACGGTGGTTCATCTGTTCACTCAGCGAAGGGTGAAAGAGGAATACTTTGATAAGCTCGAGAACGGCATGAGCTTGAACAAAGAGGGTAAGGCGGTGCTGATCGAGGCATTGAATGAAACCTTTGAGAAGACGATACAGTATAAGGGGCGAAACATCAAGATGAAGAATACCATTCAATTTGAGTGCCACAAAATAGCAAACAAGCTAATAGGAAAGGGCTAAGAGAATGCTAGTCTGGGTGATCTATGACATCACGGACAATAAGGTCCGTGGTTCCGTAGCGAGGCGCTGTAAGGGCTACGGGCTCTACCGGGTGCAGAAGAGCGCGTTTCTGGGTGATTTGAACCGCAATGAAGCGGATTCGCTCGCCTTAGAATGTGAAGAGCTCATCGAAGAAGCTGATTCGGTCTTCGTCTTTCCGATGTGCGATGAATGCTTCAAGAAGATAGAGCTAATCGGCGAGGGGTTTGATAAGGAATTGGTGAGCGATAAGAAGATCACGAAGGTCTTCTGAGGAGCAATGAACGCGATAGTTGAAGTGGAGTTAGAATCAGAGGTGTTCATTACCGTCTCGGACGTAATGGAGTACCTCTTCTGCCCGCGTTTCATCTATTTCATGCACTGCTTGGGGATACCGCAGCACGAGGAGCGACGATACAAGGTCCTGAAGGGCCGGGCGCTGCACGAGGCACGTGAGAAGACGAACCGGGAGTACCTGCGGAAGAAGCTGAAGTGCGTGCGAAAGGAGCTCGCGGTCTTTCTGGTCTCGCAGAAGTACCACCTGAAGGGTGAAGTGGACGAGGTTTTGTTTTTAGAGGATGGCACTGCAGCGCCGCTCGATTACAAGTTCGCGGAGTTCAAAGACCGGGTGTATCGAACGCACCGATATCAATCAGCGCTCTACGCACTGCTGATTGCGGAAACGTACGGCGTGACGGTGAATCGGGGATTTGTCTGTTACACACGGAGCAACCATCTGGTGAAAGAAGTGGGGCTTAGCGCGAAGGATTTCGAGCGCGCGATCGCGCAGGCGAACGAGGTACTAGCGATAATACAGCAAGGTTTTTATCCTGAGGGAACGAAGTATAAGACAAGGTGCGTGGACTGCACGTACCGGAACATTTGCGTGTGAGTGAGGATCGGTGGATGAATGATTGAAGCAATAAAGAGGATTGTGGAAAGAATGAAATGAGTGAGAAGATACAAATACAACAATATCATGATTGGTGGTTTGATAACGCGGTAGAATTTTTAGGGTATTTACTCGAGAAACAGAGTATTGCTGTTGAATGGGATGGTGGAATTTCTTTTACTCCTTTAAATTATGAAAAAGTTGACGAATTAGTGGAAAGAATCGAACGGCTAGTTGATTCTAAATTGAGGTATCAAACCTCCGAGAAAGCAACAGGGAGAATTGTTGAAAAAAATAGAGCTTATCTTCCAACAATGCACCGAGGACGTTATGTTTCATTTTTAGCATTGAAAATCAGTGAGCGCCAGAAGAAACATGAAAAGAAAGAGAAAAAAGCTTTTGATGTTAAAAAAGAAATCATTAAATATCTTTATGAGTTATTTATAACACAAATGGAAGGATCAAAAACCTGTGATATTTGTGGTAATAGTTTAAATACATTATTTCAAGTATCACAAACTACTTATCCAGTTGTTACAGGGAGTTTGAAAAGTCAATGCGGTGTAAGGAAGATGGAATCTGAATATCATTGCTGTGTACTCTGTGCATTTTTAGGGGCGGTCGAATGGTTGGATGATATTCCATTTGCATGTGACTATGCAAATTTCACACATTATCTACTCTTCCCAAAAATAGAAAACATCAAAGAACTACACATATTTAAAAATAAGCTCCGAAGAGCACTAACCCAACACCCCTACTCAAATGTAGTCTCGGTTTTCGATAATGTTCATGGGGAGAAAAGAGAGGTATATACGAAGGATGAATATTCGCTGTTATTAGCTCTTTTTGAGCAAATGTGGGAGAAAATCGGGGAGATAGACGAACACGAATCACTTTTCTGCGAGAGTTGGATGCGACTTAAGATAAAAGGCATGGAGGCAACCTATCAGACCAAATCTACATACCTCGAAGAGATCCATATCCCACATATCGAGCGGCTTAAAACGATATTTGAAGAGCTGTTGCCATATTCTGACTTCGTAAGTCACTCATTTGCATTCCCTCTAAAAGAAGGTGTATCAAGAGAGATCATTCAAAGGTTAATAAGAGAGGATCAATATTTATTATCAAGAGGCATCATTATGGACGATTTCAAGACTTTTTCAAAAGCTTTTCAGATGAGGCAGAACTGCCGATTGAGCACCTCGAAAGAGGGTTTGGATTACTTAATTTACAAATGGAGGTGTAAAGATGGTGCAGTTTGAAAAGGATGAAATGGATGTTATGAGAAAGAGTGGACAAGTGATTGGCAATGTTGCAGATGATTATATCTCTGATCTCTACCAACTCGATCGAACACGAAATGTTGAGGAGTTTATTAAGCAGTTGAAGAACATAGGCTTGAGAGCGATAAGCATTAGCAAGAAGGAGAAAGAGCCAGTTTACACTGAGCCACTAGCAAATCTGGTAGATTTAATCAACAAGTACAAAGATAACTATGACGAAATTAAGGACATTGTTCTGGTATACGCAAGTGTTTATCTCGGTATAATCAAATATAAAGCCTATAATAAGTCTCGTAATGTTTCAAATACCGGAGGTAGTTAAAATGGAGAAAAAAGCAATAAGTGCTGTGTGGTTAGCGGAGACCGATTTGACGAATCTTAATGCGGGAATTGGCGGAAGCAATCTGGTCGACTTGAAGAAGTACAAAAAAGGAGGCGTAGACTATCCGTACGTCAGTGGTCAGGCGATGCGATATTATTTAAAAGAAGGTATCAGGCGCTTGGTCAGCTCAGATAAGTATTGCGTGGCAAATGATAAGGGAGAAACTTGTGGTGCTATTGAGAGCTGTATTTTATGCGACCTATTCGGTTTTCTGACCACTTTGAAGGAACAGGGTGCACAGATACGAGTTTCGCCGATAAAGATGTCACCTGCCATGGGATTACTGCCGCTAAATGATAATCTAACAATCGACTTTCTCACGAGGAGAAAACCTCAGCAAGAAGCAGGCAAGTTGAGTGGAGACATAGTGAATGTCGAGCTTGGTGTAAATATCTATAAAGCAGGAATGTCTATCGATCTAGCAAAGATTGGTGTAGAAGAGGTAATTGAAGAGAGCGACGGAAAAAGGCATAGAAAATTCGAAGCGAAAGTCGAGGATGAAAAAGAGAAAAACGAACGACTGAAACTGGCGCTAGAAGCTTTTAAGAACCTTTCCGACTATTCCAAGCAAGCAAGGGTTTTAACAGACTTCACTCCAAACTTGCTCCTCATCGCTTTACAAAGTCGGTATAATCACCTTTTGCAAAAAGCTATCGAACTAAAAGATGGCAGAAAGTTGAATGTGGAGCGGTTGGATCAAGTGTTAACGGCATTAAAAGACGAAACTATCTATGCAGGACTTCTTTCTGGCACACTTGATAACGAAGACGATATAAAAGAGGTTCTGAGTTCGCATAATGTAAAACTCATGACACCAACAGAAGCTATTGACCAAGTTATTAGCGAAGTTAAATAGAATGAAGTGTTTACGGTTTGAATTGGAGACACCGTATCTCGTCAATTTCAGAAAGCCGTTCTCGGCAATAACCATTCTATCGTATCCATTCCCGCCCTATACTACTATCAGAGGACTTTTAGCAAATGCATTAGGACTCGGAGACCTTGAGACGGGAAGGGATGATTACAATCAACAGTTGGCAGATCTACAAATTAGTCTCAAACCGGTAAGCACTCCGGAGCGTTTTCAAGACATGGTTCTGATGAAGAAATTGAAACCTCCTGCAGATTCCAAGAAGAGAAAAGAACTGATGAACAAACTGGAGGAACACGGCTTCAATCTGGATATTCTTGATAAAAAAGAACGAGAGCTTTATGAATGGATGAGAATACCACAGAGTACAAGCGCACCTTTTATAAAAGAATATATAACCCCTATCAAATGCCTTGTATATGTCTTGGGGGAGACAAAAGACCTTTTAGCTTTGAAAAATGCACTTGAAAATCCTACAAGACCTTTGTACATCGGAGGGTCCGACGATTTCGTAGTTATCACTTTGTTGGATGAAAAACCTATCGAGGTAGCGGAGACAGAAAGCGATGAATTAGACTCAATCGTGCGAATGACCGATGAAGTAATACCAATAGACAAAACGAGAATTTTGGGTAGAGTTCCCTATAGATTCAACAAAATTAATAAGAAAAAAAGAGATTATTCAAGGGAGGACGCGATCGTTGCAGCGCCTCTTCCAGGTAAAAAACTCAAATTGACGAATCACATAAAGTGTTTTAAAGTGGCTAATGATTATGTTGCCTTCTGAACTAATCGCTAAGAGGCGAGATGATGGCATTTGTCAAACCTTTGATGGACACATAACCGACTCTTTGTTAATTCTGAGAGATTACATTATCAAAAACCAAAATGTTCTCAGAGAATTCTGTAAAAACTTTAATTTTGGGTACGATATTTTGTGCAACATACTATTTCTTGCTGTATATCTGCATGATATAGGTAAACTCACAAAGGATTTCCAACAGAATATAAAGGATAATAAATCAACTGCTTCAGCTTCACATGCATTCTTTGGGTTGCCTTTCATAAATTCAGACCTCCCGGACGATCTAAATAGCCTTCTAAGGTTGGTTATTCTCTCACATCATAGCCAATTATACAATCAAATCTTCGATAACGCCAACTTAAAGTCTAAAGTAATTTATTGTATGAATAACCATATTAAAGAACACATAAATTCTTATGAAATAGCCTATAAAGAACTTTTCTCAGATCTGTTCATCCTTAAAAACAGCCCAATGTATCAGGAACGAGAATATCTGTCACATTTTAATCTTATGCGACAGATTCTAAGAAAAGAGTTGAGGCATCTTAAAAACGGCTACAATAAAGATACGAAGACTAAAGCAGTCTATTGTATGGTGCTATCCGTTTTAAAACATTGTGACCAAAAGGCAAGTAAAAACTTTAGTGAAAGTGCTGAGTTAAAGCACGAGAAGATTTACGGTTCTGTCATCGAACAAAAAGTATTGGATAAGATTAATTATTCGCTGGATCTGTTTAGGTTATCTGAAGAACGATTATTGAACAAATATGCCCTCTATGATTATCAGAAAGACGCTATGAATATTGATTATTACGGTATCATCTCAGCACCATGTGGGAGAGGAAAAACAGAGGGCGCCTTGCTTGCTGCATTAACTATACTCAATAATTATAAGAAAAACCTGATAATATTTGCTCTACCAACGCAGATTACTTCAAATGCTATGTATGATCGAATGAAAGAGGTCTTTGGTGAGGAAAACGTTGGGATATATCATGGTATGAGTAGATTTATCCACGGTGAAGAGAATAATTTGGAAATAGATGATGTAAGTGCGCTGGTATATGATGAAAAAGTCTTTTCTAAACCAGTTATTGTAACGACAATTGATCACTTAATCTATTCGCTTGTACATGGGTATAAACAGGCAGATTTCGCATTGGGTAATATTCTTAATAGCGTGGTAATATTTGACGAGATCCATTATTATGAGAATCACACGCTTCGATATATTCTTGATTGCTTTGACATACTCAAAGAGCTACATATACCACATATTGCCATGAGCGGAACATTACCAGAGTTTATTCTTAGAAGATTGGATAATAACGGATATAAACTTATAGAAGATGAGGAAGGTATGGATTTCAATCCTTTTATTCTTCAAAGAGAATCTTCCCTTATCTTTGATCACCTAGATCGAATTGAAGAATTATATAATGGCTGTAAAAACCAAATAATCATCTTAAACACGGTAAAAAGGGCACAAAAAATTTACAGATTATTGGGCGATAAGATTCCAAAGTATAATCTGTATTTACTTCATTCCCAGTTTACGTTTTACGATCGATGGAATAAAGAAAGTGAAATAAAGGATTTAGAAGACAAAAGACCCTGGATAATTGTTTCTACTCAGGTAATTGAGATTAGTGTTGATATATCTTGTGACGTGATGCACACGGAAATTGCACCGATTGACGCTATAGGGCAGAGAGGTGGCAGACTGAACCGTAAAGGTAGAGACCACAAAAATAAGCACATATTATACCTCTATGAACCAGAGGACCATAAACCATACTACACAGAAAGGAAAGATATAGAAATGGAGGATTTTGTTGAAAGAACCTCAAGGGTCATTAGAGATATGCCTATCTCATATCGCGCGATTAAAGAGTGGTGCGATGAAGTATATGTCAATGTAGGGTTGAGAAAAACGAATTTGAGGGATGAATTTATGGATTGTATCTTGTTTGGGAGAACACCATGGGAGATCCGTGGCATAAAGGAAGATGGCGGCGGCAATATAATTAAGCTAAGAGAAGAAAGTTATCCAACCATAGATGTCATCCCAGAGAAGTATTGGGATAAAATTAAGGACCTGCCACGAGTTATAGAGAAATATAAAGTAAAAGTACCATTTTGGTGGTATTCAAGTTTAGGACAGGAAGGTTTTGATCTATCAGAAGAGGTTACTAATAGGAAATATATAATTTGCAAAATTCCTTACTCAAAGGAATATGGATTTGATATAGAGAAGATTGGGGGAGAAGATAAAAGTTGTGTAATCTGTTAGAGGTGATCCCATGCCCCTCAAAACCCTTAGTCTAACCTTGAAGTCTGATAGACCGTTAGAAGAGGACGCCACGAAACTGAGGGGTTTCTTCGCCACCCGGTTCACCGAATATACTTTATTACATCACCACATTGAGGTGGACAAGCTGCTTTACACGTATCCGAGAATCCAATACAAGATTGTGGATGGCACCGCGCTCGTTTTAGGTATAGACGATGGCGCGGAGGTCTTGAAAGAGATCTATGACAAATACGACGAGCTCAGGTTAGGTGATCGCACCTACACAATCGTCGAGCGCGGCATCACAATCAAGGAGGAAAACTTCGGCATCGTGCCTGAACTTGTAAGTTACGAGTTCGTTAAGCCCTGGATCGCGTTAAGCCAGCAGAACTACCAGCGGTATGTAGACTCACAGAGGCAAGAGCGGCGGGAGCTTTTACAGCGCACGCTTATCGGTAATATCTTATCGGCATCGAAAGGATTGGAGTACGTGGTGCTGGAGGCGATCAAGCATGAGCTCGGGCGGTTGCGGCAGCTGAAGTGCGAGGTAAAAGGCACGCCGTTCATCGGGTTCCTGGGCGAGTTCATGGTCAATTTCGCGATACCCGATTATTTCGGGCTCGGGAAGTCAGTCTCACGCGGTTTCGGGACGGTTAGACGCTTGCGTAATCACGCATCCGCTTGAGCCGCAAGGGGGCATGTATTTATAAGGCGTGCAATAAAGATGATAGGTGAAAAAGCAGTCGAAAAAAGAACGGTTGTAATAAGGGAAAAAGGGCAAAAGGAGCAAAAATCGGCGCGGTCGAAGAGACTGATCCACTAAAATAAGGATTGAAAC
>DSCO01000015.1 GCA_011049045.1 Methanomicrobia archaeon
AAAACGTTGTATTTAAATAAGCTTCTTTTCCACTCCAGTTTTGTGGGAAAAGAGAGGGGGGGCATTTTATGGGTATCGAAAAGCTCCAGAAAGCTTATAGGAAGGGGGAACTAAACAAATACATTATTTATAGTCGTGGGCTATTTTTACCGTTTAGTAAAAAGTAAACGATAGTGACGCGAAGATGAGCGATGTGGTTCTGCAAGATGTGTTGGATTCGTTTGCGAAGCTCGGGAAACACTGGGGGTTAGGCGAATCGGTCGGGCGTGTCTGTGGCTTCATGCTCGTGAAGTCATGCCCGGTCACGCAGCGGGAGTTAGAAGAAGGCACGGGTTACAGTCGGGGTTTTATCAGCCGATGCTTGACGGTATTGAAAGATCGACATCTGATCGAAGTGAGCACCGCAGGGAAAGAGAACCTCTATTCAATTAATACTTCGTTAACAGATAATCACTGCAAATTCTTGGAGCAATTTCTTACTGAAGATATAAATCCGATAATAAATTTGCTTTCTGGTTATGCTAATAGTATAGAAGATGCCAAAGTGAAGGATAATTTTATTAATCTGCTCCACGAAATAAAGAAATTGAGCCTGGCAGTCCGTATATTCTTGGGGATAATAAGTGATATAAATATGAACGCTTTAGCTGCAGATATGGAGGAAGTTGAGGACTACGTAGTAACTGTAGCTATAGAATCCAGAGAAGAATATGAAAAGAATATCTATTTAAAAGGAGGTAGCAAACATGGAACTGAGTAAGCGAACCTGGGGGAAAAAGGTTCTGACATTCTGTACGCTGAGCTTGGTATTCGTGTTCGTATTAAGTGCACCTCTTTCTTTCGTGCATTTACCTTCTGCGACCCCCACTGCCAGTGCGGTCTTCTCCTCGATTACCTTTACGGATGTCCAGCCGCGGGAGTTCACGCCGGGCGAGACGCGTGAGATAATCGTAACCGTGAAGAACAACGGCGGACGGGACGCGAAGGATGTCCGTCTGGCCTTTCAGGGCACGAGTGTCTTATCCCTGGTGGGGCCGACGGTGGCGCACATCGATACCTTGATCTCGTGGACCTCGAAGGAGGTACGATTGACACTCCACATCCAGGAAGAGGCGCCAAATGGGATCTATTCGATTCCGGTGACCGTCACGTGGCGAGAATATTACTTTGATCCCCAGGTGGGCTATGTCTGGACCCCCGAAGAAACGGTGCTCCTCGGGCTCTCATTCAACGTCCGGGGCACGGTGATGCTCAATGTAGGTGACATCACAACCGAGCCCACGGATCTGCGACCGGGCGCCAAGAACGTGAAGATACGCGCGTCCATCGAGAACAGTGGTGAAGCGGCGGCCAAGGACATCGACGTGCAATTGCTCATTGAGGACGAGTCATTTAAAGCCTCGTGGTCCGGCACTGATCGCTCATACCTCGGCCGGTTAAACGCGGGTGAGAAGAGCGAGGCAATCTTCCACCTTGACCTCGCGGACAGCACCGCATCGGGACAGCACCGTATACCGCTCCGGATAAACTACCGGGATACAGGTGGTCAGGACTATGAGGTGCTGCGTGAGCTCGTGCTTCAGGTGAGTCCCAAGCCCGATTTCGAGATCGTTTCGTACAGGACCGCGCCGACGAGCATCGGTCCGGGATCCACGGGCGTGTCACTCTACGTGACGCTACGGAATATCGGCTCATCGGATGCGGAAGCCGCGAGTGTGCGCATGACGGGCGAGGCGGATGCCCCCTTCAACTACGACGTGAAGAGTGATTTTGTGGGTAACCTGGATATCGGTGAAGAGGGCGAGGCGATATTGAAGTTCGATGTTGATAAGAGGGCGGTGCCGCGCGTGTATCCTATCGGAATCGAGATACGCTGCACCGGCGATCGTGACCTCGGGGATACCAACGTGTACATCTTCAACAAGGAGATCAAAGTTGCAGTCTCGTCAGGTGGTACTCAGGATGAGGGCTTCTCACTCCCCGGTTTCGAAGCGCTGCTCTCCGCCATTGCACTTGTTCTCGCCGTTCTCCTCGTGGTGCTGAGAAGGACCAGGAACTAGACTAGACGCCAGCGACTGCAGACGTTATGAATGCGTAAGTAGAGCGAGAGAACGAGGATGACCGAATGACGCTTAAAGACAAGATAGGCGTGGAACGGGCACTGGAGCACCTCGCGTCAGTGCAATACCGGCATTTTAAGCAGATCATCGTCATCGCCGTGCTCTTCACCCTCGTGCTCGGCTATGGCATGACGCTCCTGCAGTTCCAGGGCGATCTGACGAAGGAGATGCCACAGGACCTGCCGATCTTCGAGCTGGCTGATAAGCTTGCCAGTAAGTTCACGGGGCAGGAATTCCTGGTCATTGCGGTTATGCTCGACGACGACACGGGCATCAAAGACATACCACGTGACATTCGGGACCCGCGCGTGATCAAATCAGTGCTGGAACTGCACGAACGGCTGGCTGCGAACCCGTCAATAGAAAGCGTTCGATCTATCGCCCCCGTTTTCCAGGCGGCGGGCGTGCCTGAGGACATAGCGGGGGTAAAGCAGGTCATCGCGGCCACACCGGGAGCAGAACAGTTCTTCAATCGCGATTACCGAGTCATGCTCATTTATGCCGATACCGCAGTGGGCACGGATGAAGCGAAGGTGTCGGAGATAACCGCTAAAATACAGCAGGATGTTGACGCGATCACGCGACCTGCGGGTGTGGACTATCGGATTACCGGCATTGCCCCGATCGTCGTGAAGATCGTCGAACTGCTTAAAGGCGATATCGTGATAACGACCTTAACCGCGGCACTCGTCATTCTGGTCTTGCTGGTGCTCCTGGAACGGTCGTTCTCGCGGGGCTTCATTGTCTTCCTGCCGCTGATTCTCACGGTGGTATGGACGTTCGGTACGCTGGGCTTTCTGGGCATTGCGATATCCGTCACCACCGGTGTGATCGGTGCCATCCTGCTGGGTCTCGGGGTCGAGTACGGCATCTTCATGGTTTCCCGGTACTACGAAGAACGTCAGCGGTACGAGCCCGCGGAAGCACTAAAGATTGCGGTCTCGAACATCGGCGCATCGACCTTTGGCTCCGGTTTGACGACCGCAGCGGCCTTTCTCGCGCTCACGCTGTCCGTGATGCCTATGATTCAGCATCTCGGCCAGACACTCGCGCTCGGCATCGCGTTCTGCTGGCTCGCGGCAACGGTCGTTAACCCCTGTATCATCCTCTTTGAGGAGCGGCTACAAGCGAAGAAGGTCGCTGGGTGGCTCCGCGACTGGGTCAAAGGCGTGGAGGGGAGACATGCGAAATAGCAGCAAGAAGCGAGCTAACGGACTCTTGATGCGGTATGCAGCGTTCGTGGCTTATCGTCGAGCACTTCTCCTGGTCTTCTTCCTCATCTTTTCGCTCATCATGGGCTCGTATGCGCTCGCAACAGAAACGGCGGGCATGTCGCAGGAGGACATGCTCCCCGCAGATATCGAGGTGATACAGACACTCGAGCTGGTCTCTGACCAGTTTGCCGGCGCCTTCTCCAGCGCAACGATCGTTGTGGAAATTGATCCTCGCTATGCGCAATCGAACGAGATACGTGATGCCCGGGATCCTGAGCTTTTACGCTATGTCGATGCGCTTGCCGAGCGTGCGAAGCGCATTTACGGCGTCATCGAGGCAAGAAGCGCGGCAGATGTGATAAAAGCGGCAAACGGAGGTACAATACCCGGCTCATTGCAGCGTGTGAAGTCGCTGGTGGCGCAGAATGAGCTGGTGGAGCAGCAGCTCCGCGCGTACATCAGCGATGATTATACCCTGAGTGTCGTCAGATTGAATCTCTTGGACGGTCTTGAATCCGAGGTGGTCGTTGCAGAGTTACGCGAAGTGATAGGGCTAAAACCGCCACCGGGCCTTACGGTAGACCTCTCCGGCGGTCCGGTTGAAGACCGGGTGATGATGGATCTCGCAGCGGAGACGATGCAAACCACCTCCGCGATCAGTTTCGCGCTGATCATCATCATTCTCATACTCCTCTTCACGTCGATCAAATATGGGCTCATACCGCTCCTTACCATCCTGCTCGGCACCGTCTGGACCTATGGTGTCTTGTATCTCATCGGCTTTGAGATAACACCGATAACCTCGGGTGCGCTCGCCATGATCATGGGTATCGGGATCGATTTTGGGATCCAGGTAACGAAACGGTTCCGCTACGAGTTGCGGTGGCACGAGCGAGAAGTGGCGATGGTGAATACGCTTCAGAACGTCTTCTATCCCATGGTGATAACAACCGTGGCGGCGGTGACCGGTTTTTTATGCCTCTCGCTCGGGGAGCTGCCGATGATGAAAGACATGGGAAAGCTGCTCGCGATGGGCGTGACCTGTTCCATGATCGCGGCGCTCACGGTTGTCCCCGCGATCCTGGTGCTCTTTGAGTGGAAGCCGAAGCGAGCGTAAGGCTGGGACGAAGAGCGAGGAAAGAAGGAGTATGGCGAGAACGGAAGAAATACCGGAACGGATCAAGAAGATTATTGCGGGCCATGGGTGGCTCAGGCACCTTACCGTTGGCGAGATCATGGAAACGGACGTTATAACAATTAATGAAGAAGCAACGTTACGTGAGTTTGATCAATTGATCACGAGATATAAGCATCAGGGCTATCCAGTTGTCAATGAAGAGCAAAAGACCGTTGGCGTTATTTCACTCAAAGACCTGCTGCGCGTGGACGAGGAAAACTGGGATACCTGTAGGGTTAAGGACCGGATGAGCACCTGCTTGATCTGCGTCAGTCCCGAAGAGAGTATTATTGACGCGGTCGAGCGAATGACGAAAGCGGGCATTGGTCGGCTACTCGTGATGGACGGCGAGAGACTGGTGGGTATCATCTCGCGGAGTTGCATAATGGATAAAGTGATTAAAAAGATGCTCGTGTAGTATTACCGGTATGGCGTAGCGGAGATCAAGAGGTAGTATCAGTCATGGATGATACGAGATTCGGTCTGAAGCACCTGGTGAGCATCTTCCTGAAGCTCGCCATCGCGGTCATGTCAGTGGTGTCCTTACTCAGGGGCGACTACGTCTGGTTCATCGGTGGCGCCTTCGCGCTCTTCCTGACCCTCGTCCCCACTATTCTTGAGCGCGATTTCAAGATGGAACTCCCCCTCATCTTCGATACCACGATCACGATTTCCATCTTCTTCCACGCGATTGGCAGCTACCATGGTTTCTACTATAACGTGCCTTTCTATGACCATTTCACCCATTTCGTATCAGCCGCAACGGTCTCCCTCATCGGCGTGACCCTCCTCTATGATCTTGCCTTTCACGTGCGTATCGTCAAACTTCCACCGCTGGGGTTCGGCATTTTTACGGTTCTGTTTGTCATGAGCATGGGGTTGGTCTGGGAATTTCTGGAATGGGGTTTCGATCTCATGCTCGGTACGACGCTGCAGCGGGGGCTCCACGATACCATGCTCGACCTCCTCTTCGATACCATCGCCGGCGTCATCGTCGGGACGATATCCACACTCAAACTGAGCCGTGGTGAGCCGCTCGTAGAGCGGCCGTTGCGGGGTGAATAACCGCCTCTTACTGATGGCCATCCGTGCGGCCAAACAAAATGCAGCTTACTTTTATTAGGTGCGTTTTTGTCATGCAGATCTACTACCATGAACGCATCTGGCAGCAGAAGCTCTGAAGACGCTCTCGTCTATTCACCCGGACCGTTCACCTCTTTCCCCGGCTCTTTTTTGCGAGCCTCCACGCGAACCACTAACGCAGGCTGAACGATCTTCAGGAATTGTGTTGCCGTTATCAGGATGATCGGGCCTAAGAACAGCCCGACAAAACCAAAGACTGCTATACCAAAGATATATGCTAAAAGCAGAGTACCGCTGTGTAAGCTCTTTCGGCTTATGAACGGCCTCAGAATGGTATCTGGTATGAAGTCCACCACAACACTCACCACAAGAATGAATAACAGAAGGAACCACCAGTGCGTGAAGAGGATTCCATTGATATATGCTTGCATTACCAGATATCCCGCCAGAGGAATGTAGACCAATTTCATACCGATAAGCGGAATGAAGGTACAAATGCTACAGAGTATCGCCAGCAATATCGGGTAGGGAATCATCAACCGAGGCGGTGCAACGAGATTTAATAGGGTGAACGCTACTGCACCGATCAAAGCGGTTACGATAGCTGTCAGAATATTGCCAAAAAATACCGTGTGAAGTCCCGAATCGAGCTCGTCAAAGAACTTCTGTGTTATTTCTGTATTTCCCCCGAGAAAGGTATCCGTTAGCCACTCTCTTAGTTTAGCTCCATCCTTTAGCAGGTAAAATGCGATGGTGAACGTAAGGAACAGTTTGAAGAAGATGTTGAAAAACGCAGAAATAATGCCCACAAATTGAGTTAGTAGCGTAATAATAAAACCCCACGTATCTCCCTGACTGATCGAAGTCGTAATATCAGCCAGTTCTAAATACGCTGCAATTCCCGCAATATCTTTAAAGATTTCACTGGCATATCCCAGATACGCAGAGTCTTCCTGAGTAAGAATGTTTTTCAATTCGGTATACGCTATATCCGCGGTATAAATACTTATAAGGACTATGGGAAGAACAACGAGGAATAAAGAAATGAACGCGTCCAGATTCTTATGTTTGAATCTATTGTCTAATTCTCGGTAGGCTGGTCTCGCAACATAGTAGATGAATATGCCATAAATGATTACGTCAATAAACGGAAAGAACATATACGCTAACAGTGCAACAGAAATAACACCAAGTATCTGCCAGTTTAATTTATTCTTTGATTCGTGCGGTTGTTGCATCTTCATCGTAAGATTCCGCTCCTCTTGCTTCAATGGTGCTTGCTCCTGCTGAACCAAATCTTCCTCGATCTTGAGGTCTTTTCGTGTTACTCGCTTCATGGTATCGAACCACGTAGTATAACGGCGGTATGCAAAAGAATACCCATCGCTCTACCTAGCGTACGTAATGGGCGATGAGAAGGGGCGCATGGGCGCACTGTGTTTTTACAAAAGAGCTATAAGGTGATTAATATCACGTTGTCGTAACGGCGTAAGGTTTCGAACCCCGTTGCTGCACTGCAGAACCGCAAGCCCTGCAGCTGTGCCATGCCCGCATGCGCCGCGCGCTCGCACCGGCAATGACCGAAAAGCTTTTATATACTCGCTCGTTACTCAACTACGGTGATAATAATGGCTGTATTACCAAAAGCACCGGTAACCAACATTATTCGGAAGGCAGGAGCCGAACGCGTGAGCGAAGATGCCACGGAAGAGCTGGCAAAGCTGCTTGAGGCCTACGGCGCCAAGATCGCGAAGAAAGCCGTGAGCCTCGCGAAGCACGCTGGCCGGAAGACCGTTAAAGCCGAGGACATCCTGACCGCCGCGGAGTAAGCAATACGCATGGTGGAGAGGGGGAACGTTGTAGAATCGCGCATTTCTCTCTCCTTTTTTATTTTTTCCTCTACCTGAACGGCAGAGACCACTCAGTTTTACCGATCAATCAGGATCGCAGCGAAGCAGAAAGAAAGATTGGTTCAAAGTTGTGGACGTTCTTACGCAGGTACAGCTAGCGATGCGTGAAGAAGACCTGAGCGGTGGTATGAGTGGTAGCAGCACTAGTGTCTTGACAATTTATTTTCCAGTCAATATTTATATGTGGGGTACTCCATACTGGTTTCATGAGCAGATTTTCCCTTGCTCCCGACGAGGTAGATTATCTCACTGGTTTTGTGAAG
>DSCO01000016.1 GCA_011049045.1 Methanomicrobia archaeon
CCCATAGCCACCTTCTCCCTTCTCTTGACCCGCCATTCCACCTGTCCCATTACCTTTTCCACCCCCGTTATACCCCGGGTCATTACCCGAGCCACCAGCATACCCCCAGCCATCTACGGTTATCCTGGATCCTTCCTCAATGAAAATGTCCATGGCGTGTATCAATAACCGTCCCTGGACAGTCAGAGTTGAATTGTTTATTACCCTTAAATAGCCGAAATAATATTCGCCACCCGATATATTCCCACTCGTGTTATAGGTTTCATCCTTGCCTGCTTCGGGCGCAAGTGTTGCTCCGTACTCAGTGACTCTGATGTGGTATTTAGAAAAGTCAGACCATGAGGAGGTATCATTCCAGTATTCATCCGAGGGGGTTGTCGGTTCGAGCGTGCTGGCGATGCACGCAAACGTTTCCGCATCGGGCTCGAAGGTGAGCGTGCCCCCCTGGGCCTGGAGGCCCACCAGCGGGACACTGCCAGGAGTCATCCCGATAACGGTAGACAGGGGTGTGGCGGGCTCGTTGCTCGCCACCGCCATATCGACATGCGCACCGAGTTCAGCGAAGTCCTGCGGCACCCTCGCGGCATGCTGGTATTCGAACTCCTTCGTCCATTGCGGTAGCTGCTGCGCATAGAAGATGGAGGTTGCGGAGATGAGAATGGCGATGATAAGGAGCGCGCCCACCATTTCAGAGATAGCCCGCTCGTCCGTCCAGCATGAGGTCATAGCTTCTCTCCTTCGTTCCTCGGGGTCATATCACTTTATGAGTTTCAGCTCTGCTCCGGCCTGCTTGAGCCACACATTCACGGGTCTCGTCTCGTTGCCATAGAAGATGACCTGGAGCGCGTTTCCTGCAGTGGTGATGTTGTACTGCCCGGGTTCAGGCCCTTTGGTTATTCCCGCATCTCTGCAGGTCTGGTTGAACCAGCGCTCCCATACGCTGGGATACGCGGTGGTGAGCTTAAGAGTGACATTTTCGTAGTTCAGGCCGGGCTTGAGCAGTGTAGCGCCCCGAGAAGTCGCGCGAACGGTGCCGCTCACCCGGCCGCTGACGGCATACTGCTCTCCGGCCACATCGATCGCGGTCATTTTGAGCGTGGTTCCCGTCTCTGTAGAGTCGATGAAGAGCGGTGGTGGGAAGTGCATGAATTCCTCCCTGCCGTCCTGCACCCTGATCGTGGCACCATGTGCATAGACGAGCTTATAATTGGGGTAATAGAGATACTGACTCCTGTAGCTGATCGTGCCGGAGGTGCGCGCGATGATCGGGTCGCAAGCGTCGTAGGAGATATTGACCCAGTGGAGCTCGGGTGTTCTATTGGGATCGAAGGTGAGCAATTCCGCACGCCACTGGACATACCGGTGCCCGTCGGAGACCGAGGCAAGGTCGGAGATGTCCGTTCCGTTCGCGACCGGTGGGCAGCTCACCCAGGGCATCGCATCATGCATGTCAGGATACATTGAGGTGCGTACCCTGAGTACGATATCCGTTCCAACATCGAGAAAAGCACCGTAGGTTACGTTACCGTAGCACATGCGCGAGCTCTTTGTATCGTACCCGACCTGTCCCTGGCCAGGAACGTCGGTCATGTTTGAGATGAGGTATCCGGACTCATAATGAAATAGGGTGGACTTATATGAATGATGACCAGCACCGGGACTGGTATATTTCCCAATAGTACCATTCTCGCCCGGCGTACCATTTCCTATCCCGCCTATTCCAGCACGAACGTCGTCTCGATCGAAAAAGAACCCACCGGCACTCTGGTAAAACACCTCAATTATTCCGCCACCACCGCCACCACCGCCATCCCCATACTCACTATCGCCCCCATCACCACCCGAAGCAACGATGGCTCCGGTAATAGTCACGTTATCGCCAATGATCTTGATCCAGCCACCGCTCCCGCCGCCGCCGCCACCGCCAAAATACTTCTTCCCGCCACTGCCGGTTTTCACTTCACTGTTCGCGCCGGAGGCGGAGATGTTGCCGCTAATGTTAATAGCAGCGGCGTCGAAGCACACATAGCCGCCGCCACTGCCGCCATCACCGCCGGTTGAAGCGACCATTTGTCCGCTACTATTCTTCCAGTTGCCACCACCACCACCGCCACAGCCCATCATCTCCCCGGCACAACTGGACCCCAGGTATACCTGCAACTCAGCGGCATTGCCGCCCGAATTCGGGTTGTCACCACCATCACCGCCAGTCCCGCCCAGTCCGCCACCGCCCCCACCATCGCCACCTGTGTTATTTCCCAATTTTGACTCATTTCCGCCTATCCCCCCGCCCACACCCTTTCCGTTATCTCCGGGTGAGTTACCCAGGCCACCGGACCATCCTTTGCCGGTCGCATTGATACTGGAGCCCGGTTCAATGAGGATCTTCAGCGCATGGATCGTTAACCGCCCCTCAACGGTCACCGTCGAGTTGTTCACCACACTGAACGTATTGAGATAATATTCCCCGGATAGTGAGGTGCTCTTATTAATAGTCCAGTTACCTCTCCTCGCAGGTCCCAATTCTGCTTTTGACGGGTAGATAACTACATGATACGTATCAGTAAAGGTAATCCAATCAGCAGTCGTATTCCAGGGACTACCTTCTGGAGCGACGGATCCGTCTGGTGCAGCGGCGATGCATTCGAACGTCTCTTCGCTCTGATCGAAGTAGAGCGTGCCACCGACAGGGATCATGCCCACCAGCGGAACACCCTCAGGGAGCATACCCACGGGGGTAGACGTTGTGGTGGTTGATTTTTCGCTCAATACCGCCCGCTCGATATTACCCGTGAGCGTGGCAAAGTCATGGGGCGCCGCAGCTGCGTGGTTAGCCTCATACTCCTCAGTCCATTCCGGCAGCTGCTGCGAGAGATAGATAGACGATGCGGAAAGCAGAATAGCGAGGATGATCGTGGCACCTAACACCTCGGAGATCCCGCTGGTGTCCTTAAGGATGCTTGTGTGCTTGCTCCTGGTTCTAAACCCGCGGATTTTGCGACTCATGAGCGTGTGAAAGCAATCGGACTGCCTGATAACTCCCTTTATATATTCTATGGCTTATATAAAACTATCCCTTCTCCGCGCCTTACTTGCGAGTAGTGCATGACGCGCATACCGTTTATCCTCCAGATGCTTGTTCCGGGCCGTACAAACACGATACAAATGACCTAGTAGATCACTTTGTAGCAAGTACGGTATAGTGGTATAAGCCGGACAATGAAGAACACTGCATTATATGCCCCTTCTTTTGCTCTGTCATCATTAACCCCTCTGTTATGTTACGAATCACGTTATATGTCTCCGCTCCGCGCACAGTGCGGTTTTGTGAGCTGTGCTCACCGTTTTTTTTGGGTGCCTTACGAATCGGTAGCGGTCTCTTAATAATGCGGTGGAACGGTTTTCCGCAAAGGAATGCATACTGGTGGACTGGCACTCAGTGCTGCTCATCAGTATCAATACAGTCGCGGCCTCAGTCGCGGAACTGTACGCGGGCGCGCAGGCGACTCGATCCAGGTGATGACGCAGACCGTGAGCCCGACCGGTGTAATTACAGGCAGCAGGTACGCGGCGGCGATCGCGCAGTAGGGCAGCTCATGGCCGAGCGCGCCGAGCGTGACAGCAGCGACGGCAAATGCGGCACCGGCCAGCAGCCCGTAGAGCACGCCTTTGAAGAAGACCCGGAGCTGGCGACGCAGGATCACGAGCACGAGCAGTACGAGCACGATAAAGGCGAGCAGCGCGATCGTGTTCACGCAGAGCGCCGCGAGATAGACCACCGGCGTGAGCAGTAAGACTCGGGTCGCGATACGCAGGTGCTCGCGCTCCCGCAGCGCGTCCGCGATCGGCGGGCTTACGGCAGTATACGTGGTCCATACGAACGCGCCCACGGGGTTGGTGAGCAGCACGGACTCGCGAAAGTCGCGTAAGATCGCGAGCTGGGGATCGTCCGGAGACACGGCGACCACCGTCGCGATATCCTCACCCGGTTCGTCGGCGAGCGGGGACTCGCCGGTCGTTACAGCTGCGGCCGAAGCACCCGCAGCCAGGATCAGGACGAGCACGACGGCCGTGAGCGTGAAGATGAGCAGCCCGGCACGAGCCGGGCAACCGGAGAGCGAATGACCGCTGCTGCGTGGCATGGTAGTATGACGCTGCTGTTCGAGAATGCCTAACGCTTTTTGCTGTAATAAAAGTTCCTGTGCGTGCTCACCGGGAAGCCGGTGGCTGAGCATACGAAAAAGCCGTGATCTCATTCCCGACCAGACCATCCTGATCAATGCCATTCCGCTACAGGAGGCCAAGCTCAGTTCTGAGATTGAGAACATCGTCACAACCCAGGATGCCCTCTTCAAGGCCACTCTGGACGAAAGGAAGCCCACTGACCAGCGGACCAAAGAAGTGCTACGGTACCGCACGGCCTTGCGTTACGGTTATGAAGCGCTTCGCAAGCAAACTCTTTCCATCCATTTATTACGGGAAGTCTGTTCCGTCTTGCTGGGCGACTCGATGGACTTCCGCCAGCCTGACGAATTAGTGGTCATAAGCAATCGCACCACGGGTGAAATCCGCTACACGCCCCCGCGCGGCGGGCCCGCTCTGCGAGAACAGTTGAAAAATCCCTTGAATCATACCTTCTGGCTGACGATGGGCCCGATCCGCTCATCCGCCTAGCTATCGGCCATTACCAGTTTGAGGCGCTCAATCCGTTTACCGATAGGAACGGGCGAACTGGGCGTATCCTTAATATGCTCTATCTCATCCAATCTGGATTGCTGGAAATTCCCGTGCTCTACCTCAGCCGGTACATTATTCAGCACAAATCTGATTATTACCGGCTATTCCGCGCGGTAACCGACTCTGGTGACTGGGAATCTTGGCTGCTCTATATGCTCCGCGGCGTCGAAGAAACCGCACTTTGGACCTTCCACCGTATCCACGCGATTCAAGATCTACTCGACCATACCATTGCGCGTTGCCGGGCAGAACTCCCAAAAATATACTCACGAGAACTCATCGATCTGATCTTCCGCCAGCCATACTGCAAAATCAGTTTCGTCGTCGATGCCGGACTTGCGGAGCGCAAGACGGCTTCCACCTATCTGCAGTCCCTAGAACGGATTGGCATCCTGGTCAGCGAAAGAGTGGGCCGTGAGGTCATCTACAAGCATCCCGCGTTACTTGAGGTGCTTACTGCATGAACGACGCGAACCCACCTTGCTTGTCCGCGCAAGACCCACAAAACGGAGCTATGTCCAATTTTTCCGCTAATTTGGACCGCTCTGCGCAAGATGTCCAATGGGTGGACACATCCACCAGAAGATGTCCAATTCCAGCATATAAATGGACATTTTAGCCGTAAAAATCGAGGTTCTCGGGGGCTACACGCATCATCGATGCATCAGCGCAGCGATGTATCGTCTCGGACATCTCGTACACGATAGTTCGCGGGATAATGAGCGACCAGCGCCTTATCTTGCAAACGCGCAGCGGCATCGATCATTGCCTGGACTTCATCGGTAGTCAGCATGTCCTCGGTTTTTAGATCATTTTGGGGACTTCTCACCTTGATCCATGAGACGTCTTCCCCCAACCACTCGAGAAACCTGCGAAAGAAGATCTTGTAATCGTGCTTCGTCCAGTCCTTCAAATCGCTCCGCTCCCGCTCAGCCACGATTCGAACGAGATCATCGTCGGTGAGGTAGCCATATCGTGCCCCGCGCAGGTGCCGGGTCGCGATAATCCGCAGCACGAGGGCAATCTTATTCGCACGGCTCTGGCTGTTTTTGGGATGAAGCCACTATACCCCAAAAGGTTTATATACCCCCTTCGCTAATGCACTATCCCCGCTCTATGCGGGCCGCTCTGCATGCCGGTGATTGGTGGCTGCATGCTGATGGCTGGAGGTTAGATACACGATGAACCGGTACGAATGCCTGCTCTGTGGCGAGATCTACGATCCCGAGATGGGCGATTTTGAGGGCGCGATCGAGCCCGGGGTCCCGTTCGAAGCGCTGCCTGATGACTGGTGCTGTCCCGAATGCGGCGCGCCCTGGCAGGACTTCATCGAGCTCGAGGATCTCGCAACGACTACCCGCCGGCTGCTCTTTGACCCGGCGCTGAAAAGCGGTGTGGGGTAATTTCCAGAGCCTTGAGCAAGCACCCAGCAAGCACCGCGGAGAAGGAGGGTGGGGACGCGCCTCACGGATGCAATGCAAGTACCTGGAATCACGCTGCGGAAAGCTTAAAATACTCTGCGCGCTTCTGTTCTTTGTAGTTCCTATCATGACCGGCCGAATGGAAACGGTGGTTGTCGATGGTATCACGCTAGAGTACGAGGTCGCGGGTACTGGAGATGCCGCGATCTTTATTCACGGTGCGTTCATCGCGGATGCGTTCCGCCCGCTGTTGTTCGAGCCCGTTCTGGCCGACCACTACCAGCTCATCCTGTATCACCGCCGCGGCTACGGGGGCAGCGGCCACAGCGGTGTGCCGGTAAGTATCGCCCAGCAGGCTGCGGACTGCCGGGCAGTACTGCGTCACCTCGGCGTCGCGCGTGCGCACGTTGTGGGGCACTCACTGGGTGGCTGTATCGCCCTCCAGTTCACCCTGGACGCTCCGGCCGTTGTCCAGACGCTCGCGCTGCTCGAGCCCGCGCTCATCGCCGGGGCCACCGGGCACTCATACCGTGAGGCGATGCTGCACGGCCAACAGCGGTATAGGGAAGTGCCCCCGGAACGGCTCATTGACGAATCCCTGCAGGCGCGCTATGGCGCGGGGTATCGTACGCCACTCGAGCGGATACTGCCAGGAGCGTTCGAGCAAGCAGTCGCCCACGCGGGTACCGTATTCGAGCTGGATCTACCCGGCTGGCTGGAGTGGCGATTTGGCGAGCACGAGGCGAAGCGGATCACCCAGCCGGTGCTCGCGGTCACCGGGAGCGAAAGCAACGCACTCTGGCCGCGATTTGGAGAGACGCACCGGCTACTGCTCCAGTGGTTCACGACCAGCCAGGGTTTTGTGCTTCCGGGCGCTGCGCACGGGCTGCAGCTGCAAAACCCGCGTGGCATGGCCGGGGCACTCGCGGACTTCTGGGCACACCACCCGATCGGGTAAGAAGCGAGCACCTGCGCGATTTAGCGTTGCTCACAAGAAGACTCTTGACGTACCGTAACGTAACCTGACCTGCAGCCGCTTCTCCTTCTGGTAGTATGAGCTCTGTTCGTAATGACCGATCCTGGCAGCACAGGTGACTCGAAAATTATCACGCAGATTGGCACATAGTGCTCGTGCGGGGTGAGTTAGATCACTAACCCACAGCAGCGTGACAGCCGCTCCGCTCCGCTCCGTCCGGCCCGGAGCGAAAAGCTTAACTAGCGTGATCGACAATGAGCCTCTCGTACAGTCTAAGTATTGTCAGTCTAAGTAAGTATGAACGTTAGGAGGTGATAGAAGCTAAGAGATGATCAAGAAACTCGTAGCGATTCTTCTGGTTGGTGTTTTGCTGTCAGGTCTGCTTGTAGTGAGTGTAACAGTAGTAGCGACGCCAGCGGCGGAGATGATACCCGTGATCATCATGTTCAAGGACCGTCCGCATACCGCGTTGATCGAGCAGTATCAGGGCGATATAAAGACCGTATACCACCTGCAACCCGCGCTGGCCGCATCACTGCCCCCGAAGGCTGTTGAGAACCTGGAACGCAATCCGAAGATTGCGTACATCGTGCGCGATCTTGAGATATACACCATGGGCGAGGTGTATGACTGGGGTGTTGCTCGCATTGACGCGGATGTTGTCCACGCCGGCGGGAACACCGGCGAGGGTATCAAAGTCGCTATACTGGATACCGGGATAGATTACACGCATCCTGACCTCGCGGCTAATTACGCAGGTGGTACCGACTGTGCAGATAAAGATGACGATCCTATGGACGTCGGTGGCCACGGCACACACTGCGCAGGCATTGTCGCCGCTGCACTGAATGACGCAGGCGTTATTGGTGTTGCGCCCGGTGCGGAGTTATACGCGGTGAAAGTGTTCACGGACAGTGGTGGTGGCAGTTACAGCGATGTCATTTCCGCGCTCGAGTGGTGTATCGAGAATGACATCCAGGTCATTTCGATGAGCTTCGGGTCTTCATACCGGAGCGGCGACCCGGGCATAGAGCCCTGGATCAATGCCGCGTACAATGCGGGCATCGTGCTCGTGGGCGCAGCAGGCAACGACGGTAACCGGTTTGCTACAGGCGATAGTGTCATTTATCCCGCACGGTACAGCAACGTTATTGCCGTCGCGGCAACTGACCGTTATGACAAACGGGCATCTTTCTCAAGCACCGGTCCGGCGGTTGAACTCGCGGCACCCGGCGTCGCGATAACGTCGACGGTTCCGGGCGGGGCGTACGAGGCCTGGAGTGGCACCTCGATGGCCTGCCCACATGTTGCGGGAACTGCCGCGCTCGTCATCGGGTCGGGTATTACGGATAACGAAGCGGTACGTCTGTGCCTGCAAGCCACAGCTGAGGATCTCGGTGCCGCAGGCAAAGACAACCTGTACGGCTATGGCCTGGTTGATGCGGAAGCCGCAGCTGCTCTTCCAGCTGGCAATGAACCGCCGGTAGCAGATGCTGGTGGCCCGTACTCCGGGACGACGGGGGTCGCCGTCGCCTTTGACGGCTCAGGTTCGTACGACCCGGATGGCGACCCGCTGACCTATACCTGGGCGTTCGGTGATGGCTCAACAGGCACCGGTGTACAGCCGACCCACGTATACTCCGCGAGCGGGACGTATACCGTCACTCTGGTGGTGAACGATGGTAGCGTAGACTCCGAACCTTCCACGGCAACTGCGACCATAAGCGAAGGCGTAGTCAATGCCCCACCGGTGGCGGACGCAGGGCCGGACCAAACGGCGCTCGTGGGTGCGGTTGTACTCTTCAACGGGAGCGGATCTTACGACTCGGATGGCACCATAACTGCGTATGACTGGGACTTTGATGACGGGAGCACTGGATCTGGCAAGACAACGACCCACGCATATGGCACAGCAGGAACGTACACCGTTGTCCTCACCGTCACTGACGATCGCGGATCAACCGCTACAGACGAAGCAACAGTAACGGCCACCGCAGCGGGCGCTGATGTTATGCATGTTGCCAGCATCGGCATGTCAACAGAGAGCAGAACAGCGGGTAAGAACACGTTCGTCTGCGCGCTAGCCACGGTAACCGTTGCCGACGCTGCAGGTGTTCCCGTTGCCGGTGCATCGGTCGCGGGACGCTGGAGCGGTGCGGCAACCGATAGCGATTCCGGACTGACCGATGCTACAGGAGCGGTTACGCTGACCTCAGATTCGGTGAAGCTCAAAACCGCGGCGACCTTCACCTTCACGGTAACTGACGTTAACAAGGACGGCTGGACCTACGATCCGGCGGCGAACACCGTGACATCAGGCAGCATAGCCTGGCCATGACCGATAGATAAGATAAGAGACTAAGGAGCGTTTTTTTTTTTTCACCGCTCCTTATTCTCGCTTTTATATAATTTTTTGCGGGCTTACCACGCTGAGGCTGAGTACTGCGTGGTGTGTTTTGCGGCAGCACTCCGCCTGTGAACGACCGCACGACCGTTTGCCAGCGAACCATCCGCCGCTGTTCACGCTTTGAACACCGGCCGCGGCCCGCCTGTCACTCGCTTCCGCGGTACGTAACCCCGCGGAGAGCCCGAGTTCCAGTGGAAATGCACCCCAAAAGTTTATAAAGAGTACCTTAAGTAAGAACCTATGGTACTGACCTATGGTGGTGAGGCGCATGGTGAGGCGGATACCCGCGGATACTGAAGTGATCTTCGCGCAGGTGCCCCTGCTGCGATCGCAGCTGGATGCGCTGAAACGACGCTCAGGCACGATCACCACCAAGGACGCGCTCACGGTCGCGGTACACCATTACCTCAGTTGCCCCGCGCTCGACGGCGACACGGCCACTGCCGGTGACACGGCCACTGCCGGTGACGTGGGCACGGATATGGGTACGGCGCGCGCAGCGCGAGACGGCAGCGGAAAATACGACCAGGAAGGGGGAGAGGAAGAGGAGGACTGGTGGTAAGTACGTAAACACGAGACCACCGGTAAAACATGAAAGATGATCTCACCGCAGAAGCGTGCAGGGAGTTCGAAGCGTATCGTGAACCTGCTTAGCATTCTCGCTGTTCGAGCTGTTCCTTACAGAACCGGTTTACTGTCACGGGCCCATCCTTTTACGGGCTCTGACCAGCCTTCTGCGTTCCAGAAGGCTCCTTTGTTCAGTACATCCAGAATCGAGATACGATGCAAAGGAACCCGAGCTGAAGGTGACAAAAAATGTTTCTTTAGTAAAGGTTTCTTTGTCAAAGAAACGTTTTAGGAGGTGATACGATACAAAAATGACAACTAAAAGAAGCTTGAAGAAAGACGATAAGGCAGTTTCGCCGGTCATTGCCGTGATCATGCTGATCGCGATCACGGTCATCATCGCTGCAGTTGTTGCGGCATTCGCCTACGGGATCATCGGCGGTGTGAAGAAGGCGCCCAGCGCGGCACTGATCGTTGAGAATGCTCGAGCGGGTGAAACAAATATCACCGTCGTCCACCACGGAGGCGACCCAATTATCGATGCGTTTGGAACATCGCCATCGTGGTCGTTTAGATACCAAGGGAAAGAATGTATATTAGGTGAAGATAACGCGAAATTAAATGGTGGCGATCTCCCAACAACAAACACTCCCTTCAAACCAGGTGATGAATTGGTAATCGACATAATTGCTGCATCCGGGAGCACTGGAGCATTTTCAAGCGGCGAATCGATAACGATCGTGTACATGACTGGCGATGTACTGCAGCGGCTCTATATATCGTAAACGTCTGTACGGTAGTGCGAACTCGATCGAGATAAGCGATAAGATGCGGGTGTGACCTTTTTTTTACACACCCTTTTTCTTTTTTACACCCTTTTTCTAATCTCAACTGTGCGTAGAACGTGCCGCATGCAGCACGAACCCAACTTACGCACTAAAGATAAACCACGGCTAGGACAACCGAAAAAATAGGAACTACTGTTTTTAGGTCTGTATCTAATTCAAAATTCGTATCAAGTAAAGAGTGCCAACCAGTTCCAGCACCATACATAATCTTATCCTTCTTTAATGAAAAGAAATACTGTTTTAGTGTACTCTTTTCGAATTTTATGTTTTTAGGTTCTTCTCCAAGTTTAGGAACGAACAGAGGAGTTAAAACTTCAGCGAGACAAGTTATTTTGGGCAAAAATGCCTCGAATGAAGCTCTCTCCCCTGTTCAGAAACCTTTTTAATTTCTGTGGTTTACGCTTTGCGGTCTCAGTGAAGACAAGCACCGAGTGACGCTGGTTTTGGATCGTACACGTAAGACTGCCACGTGCCAGTTCCGAATTCTTGTACCTGGACTTCACGAATACGCGCGCTTCAAGTGTCATGAGATGGTATGTAACGAGCTCCGCTCTTCACGCAGTGCTCGGCTCAGCTCAGCTCGGCGATGTGCATGCTCTCTTCCAGTCCGACCGATATGAAGCATAGATAAGGTATTACGACGAGGTATTCTATCGGTGGGAGGTTACCTCCATTTCCAATATTTTACCAATTTCGTGAGAATAAAAAATTTGCACATGAAGATTGTGTGCCTACGTATTAAAAATAACGTACCCCTGCCCTTTATTACTGTTTTGGGCTAAAAACGGTAATAGCTACCCCGGCTAGTACTACAAGGAGTAATAACAGGAGCGGGCACTCCTTCAGCTTCGCCCAGTAGGTTCGCTTATTCTTCTGCACGCCTCTACTTTCTCGTTGCCGTGTAGGTCCCGATCGATCGCTTCCCCCATTCGAGCTCAGCTGTGCCGACGGGCTCGTACTTACTCGTTACGAACCCGCGTTCGCGGAGTGTTGCTCGAGATGCGCTACATCCTATCGTGAAACCTAAGCACGGAGGAGATGATAGCCCGAGGAGGCATGCGCCACCACACGCATAGTTTTGTTGACTTTGGCACAACCCTCTACGATTTTTCCCTGCCGTATACACCTTCAGAGCCGTTCCTCTCTGCTCTGGCTCTAGCAGCAGAAAGATTCCGGACTCGTTCTTCACGAATACGCGCTCTTGCAGTGCCATGAGATGGTACGCGACGAGCCCCCTCTTTTCGTCCAATGCACTGCTCAGCGCGTCGAAATGCATCGGCTGCTCTGCGAGCAGCTCCATGATCCGGTGAAGTCGTGACTAAGCTTGCCGCCCCTTTTATATCAGTTAGCCAGAAATTATACGTGAAAGGTACGGTATCATGGTTGAAGAGCTCGGTGCGGTTCTGAGGAATGGCTTTGAGACGTGGAAGAATAATCTCAATATCGCTCTCCCGTTCGTCCTGAGCTTGGCCTTTACCCTTATCGTGATGATCTTCGTCCTCGGTGCAGCAGTTCTGGTCGCCTTCGGCCCGCTCCTCACCCCCCTGCTGCCTGCGGTAATCGAATCCGGTGAGATCCCACCCGAGGTCATCGAGCAACTACAGCCGCAGATCCTCCAAAATCTCGGCCTGCTCATAGGGGCGATCATCGTTATGATACTCCTCCTGCTGCTCATTAACACTTTCTTCACGGCAGGCGCGATCGGCATGGCGAAAGAGGCGACGGAACAGAGGAAAACCTCGCTCGCGACAATGACCGCTTGTGGCAAGCGAAAATACCTCAGCTTGCTCCTCGCGAACGTCATCATCGGGTTGATCGCGCTGGCAGGCGTTGTATTCCTCCTTCCCGGTGTCCTCTTGCTGCTGCCCGCAGCATCCACCTCGCCGCCCTTCAGTGGCGGAGGAGCTACCGCGGCTTTCGCTGCGCTCGCCCTTGGCAGTTTCCTGATGAGCATCTACCTGCTCCTCGTCAGCATCATCTTCGCGGTTACACCCTACGCGGTGGTGCTCGATGATCTCCGAGCAGTTGACGGCGTGAAGCGCGGCTTTCGCTTCTTCAGGGCGCATAAGCTCGCGGTCTTCTTGCTCTGGCTCGTCGTGCTCGTAATCACCTTTGCGGTCGGGATTCTTACCATGACTATTCCGACCATAGGCCATCTGCTCAATATGGCCGTTTCTGTGGCGGTCATCCAACCGCTGATCGTCATTTGGTGGAGCAGGTTATATCTGAGCGAGAAAGCGTCCCTGTCAGGAAACCAAGACTCACGACCAGGCGTGCTCCGTCCGCAACTGGAGTAAGAAGAGCACGTGCTGCTCATAACGCTGATTCTTCTAGAGCGCCTTCTTCAACTCCGCCTTCACCTCCACCACCTTATCGGTTGCCGTATACGCCCGCAGCGCCGTTACTCTCTGCTCTGGCTTAGCAGAATAAAGATACCGTACTTGCTCTTCACGAATCCGCGCTCTTACAGTGCCATGAGATGGTACGCGACGAGCCCCCTCTTTTCGTCCAATGCTCTGCTCAGCGCGTCGATATGCATCGGCTGCTCCGCAAGCAGCTCTGTGAGCTGTACATAAGAGGGAGGAAGATTAAACCGAATAAGCCCGCAAATCTTTTTAGGTGGTGCCCATATTTATTATTGCACATGTAGGTGCAAAAACGAGATAGATAGGCGGTGATGAGTACATGAAAAAGATACTGGTTATAGCTTTGACGGCAATAGTTGTGGCAACCATCCTTTCTCCGGGTGTAATTGCCAGTGAAGCACGAGGTCTAGCACCCAATGCTGGTGATGGCGTCCCGGATGGTCCTGGCTGGAGTGGAGATTGGGTAAATGACGGCAATCCTGGAGTAACTAAAGGTCCAGCACCCAATGCTGGTGATGGCATCCCGGATGGATCTGGCTTTTAAAATTTGGGTTCTTTTCTCTTTTTTCTTTTCTTTCGCTTTCACTTCCGCAACCTTACCCGTGACCGTATACACCCTCTGTGCCGTTACTCTCTGCTCTGGCTCTATCAGAAAGAATGAAGATCCCGTACTCGCTCTTCACGAATCCGTGCTCTTGCAACATATTGAGGGTGCGCGACGAGCCCCCTCTGTGCACTCAAGGCTCGGCTTATCCCATCGATGTGCAGCGGCTTTCTTGCGAGCAGCACCATGATCCTGTACCGGATAGGGTGCAGAGCAGCAATACGTGCGCGTTGAGTCGCGATTTCAAACAGCCCACGATTGCTTCACTGATATTCTTGATCGCTTCCTGCACCGTTTCGCCTTCAGAGAGACACCCTGGGAGGTCGGTACATTCCGCAACATACCGACCCTCCTCGTCGCGTTCAAGGGTGATGTTACCGTTCATAGCCCGTGAAATCCACTAGTGACTTTATGCTTAGTACGTTGCGGATTTACTGGGGCTGTCAACAGGTTGGGGGCACGCAGCCCGCCAGCTGCAGTGTTTGCTATCGCGGTGCTGACGGCTACCTGGCGATTACTTACGCTACCGGCCGCAGGTATGCCGGCGCCGCAGGAGGACGAGCAGAGCGACGCAACCCAGTACGGCGGCGATCGCCCCATAGCCCGGTACAGGAGCAGTCGCTTCTGCTTCTACCAGCGGTAGATGATCACCGCCGGTTCGGATATGCCCCGCTGCCGTATACGGTAGCAGGGTATCACCCAGCCCATCACCATTCGTATCCTCGCCCGTATAATCGTGCCAGTAATTACCGCCTGAAAACGGCCCGCCAACACGGTTCGTGCCCGCCGTTCTGGTACGGTTCCAGCTGTTCGTACCGGTATCGTGAGCGTTTACCGGGTTCTCGAAATAGTTGTTATAGATGAGATTACCGGAGCACGCATGATCCAGGTGCAGGCCGACTGAGTTGTTCGAGACGACGTTGTCCGTCAGGCAGTTGTTGCTCGAAGCAATCAGGGCGATGCCTTCTTCGTTGCGCGCGACGGTGTTGCCGCTCACGTTGTTGTAGCTCGAGCCGGTGAGCCGGATACCGTCGGTATTGTACGAGACGGCGTTGCTGGTCAGGCTATTGCAATCCGAAGAATCCAGCCGAATACCGCCGTTGCTGTTGAACGAGGCGGCGTTACTGGTCAGGCTGTTATCACTCGAATAGGCGAGCCGAATGCCGACATTGCTGTTCGCGTTCGCGGCGTTACCGGTTAACGCGTTGTAGCTCGCATGCCGCAGGTACAGCCCCAAATAGTTCTTCGAAACGGTGTTCCCGGTCAGGGTATTGTAGCTGCTGGACGAGTCGAGGTACAGGCCGTTGCTCTGGTTCGACGCGGTGTTGTCCGCCAGGTAGTTGTAGCTGGAGGCATCGAGGTAGATGCCGTTGCCGTAACAGTTGTCCGAGGCGGTATTACCGGTGAGGGTGTTGTTGTTGCTGCCGGAACGCAGACAGATGCCAACGTCAATGTTCGCGTGCGCGGTATTGCCCGTGAGGGTGTTGTTGCTCGCAGAACTGAGATAGATCCCGAAATCGTCGTTCGCGTGCGCGGTATTGCCCGTGAGGGTGTTGTTGCACGAAGCAGCAAGCCATATGCCGTAATAGCAGTTCGCCGCGATGCAGTTGCTGATCGTGCTGCTATTCGAGTACACCAGGATCCCTGCTTGCTGATAACCCGTCGCGTTTACCACGGTTAAGCCGTCCAGCAGACCACCATCATGCGCGAGCGTGATGGCGCTCCCGCGGCCGCGCGCATCAACCACCGGATTGCCGCCGCCGGTGTCCATGCCTTTTACCGTGAGCTGCCGGGGCACGGTCACGGTCTCGTAGTACGTGCCGCTGTACACCGCTATCGTATCGCCAGCCTCTGCAGCATCAATAGCGGCCTGTATGCTGTTGTAATCACAGCCTCCACCAGGACAGACAGTATAGGTATCCGCAGCACAGCCAATACTCACGAACGCCAGCACGGTCAGGAGCACCACCACACAGAGCACAGATACCCCGGGTCTTCTTTCAGTGCGCATGGTTCACCTCGGGCCACTACGGTCGTTAGTTAGTTAGCCCATCCATCACGGTTGCAGAGCGGACTAACGCGATACGGTAGGAAGGCAGCTACAGACAGATAAGCTTTCGGGTTCTGTCAGTGAGTGGGGCTGCCACTGTGCTTGGCGGTGGCAGGCGCGCACGACCGGTCCGCTTGCACGATGGCTGTGCTCTCGCGGCTGGTTGGTTGACTGACCGCCCCACGGGGCACATACATGTGCCCGGAAACTGATGCGAGTAGGTAGTAGCGCGCATCGAACGGCAAAACCAATAAAATAAAAAAACTGAAAGAGGCCTAGCGCCTCTTTCGCACTATGGTGACTGCAGCGAGTGCTGATAGCAGGCTGAACAAGGCGAGCGCTCCGAGTGGGGTCAGAACAGGCGCTTCTACTGCTTCTACCGCTTCGCAGGGGTTGAAGCCGGTGAGGAAGGTGATATCGCCACTGCTCACCGCAGCATCACCGGTCCAGGAGGTTAGAGCATCCACCGTGATCACACCACCTTCCGGTCGCGGGGCAAAATCATGGATACTGATACTGCCGGAATTGCCTGAAGGCGCATTCCCCGTCCAGATAGAGCTGTTATCAATAGCGGTGTGCGCGTTTACTGAGGTGGTTGTTAAATCACCCGAATCCCCGGAAACACTCTCTCCCGTAATCAGAGTCGAGTACTCACAGGTTACAGGTCCTGCCGCGAGTAGTTCAAGGTAGCCGGAATCCGCAACAGCACTGCCCGTCATAAGGGTCGAACAACACGTCTTCAAACTACCGCCCAGCGCATATACACTGACATGTCCTGATGTGCCGTCAATATAGCTATCCCCTGTCAAGATGGTGCTGCTGTTCACGTCAATACTGCCGGCACTCCACAGCTCCAGATCGCCGCTGTCGAGCTCGGCGCTGCCAGTCCAGAGCGTCGTAGCGAAGAGCGTGATCGTGTCGCCACCCTGAGCATACCAGGCAACGTGGCCCGACGTGCCGTTAATGCTATTCCCTGTCCAGCAGACGGTGCTGCTGTTCGCGTCAATACTGCCGGCACTCCACAGCTCCAGATCGCCGCTGTCGAGCTCGCCGCTGCCAGTCCAGAGCGTCGTAGCGAAGAGCGTGATCGTGTCGCCACCCTGAGCATACCAGGCAACGTGGCCCGACGTGCCGTTAATGCTATCCCCCGTCCAGCTGGTGCTGCTGTTCGCGTCAATACTGCCGGCACTCCACAGCTCCAGATCACCGCTGTCGAGCTCGGCGTTGCCAGTCCAGAGCGTCGTAAGGAAGAGCGCGATCGTGTCGCCACCCTGAGCATACCAGGCAACGTGGCCCGACATGCCGTTAATGCTATCCCCCGTCCAGCAGACGGTGCTGCTGTTCGCGTCAATACTGCCGGCACTCCACAGCTCCAGATCGCCGCTGTCGAGCTCGGCGTTGCCAGTCCAGAGCGTCGTAGCGAAGAGCGTGATCGTGTCGCCACCCTGAGCATACCAGGCAACGTGGCCCGACGTGCCGTTAATGCTATTACCCGTCCAGCTGGTGCTGATGTTCGCATCGATACTGCCGGCACTCCACAGCTCCAGATCGCCGCTGTCGAGCTCGGCGTTGCCAGTCCAGAGCGTCGTAGCGAAGAGTGTGATCGTGTCGCCACCCTGAGCATACCAGGCAA
>DSCO01000017.1 GCA_011049045.1 Methanomicrobia archaeon
CTTCACAAAACCAGTGAGATAATCTACCTCGTCGGGAGCAAGGGAAAATCTGCTCATGAAACCAGTATGGAGTACCCCACATATAAATATTGACTGGAAAATAAATTGTCAAGACACTAGCTCATTCGCGCACGGTCACGCTAACTCTTCGTTCTGCTAGCTTTCACGTGCTTATCCAAATCTTCCGGCTGGCCTTTAGATGGCGTTCACTCTCATCAAAGCGCCATATAACAAAGAAGATCGACATCTGTATTCTCCCTTTTCCCGAAAGCGAAAAGGGCTCTTTCTTAGCACAGATTCTTTTTTCAGAGAAGAAAGTATGCGGGCAACTTAGACATTCGCCATCAAGCTCAACTTCCTTACTACCCTCTTCCCAAATCTATGGGTCGGCAACGTATCGAGTCCCACGAGTTCAAGGTAGCCTTCCGCCGCTTCTTTCATCATTGCCATCGCTGCTTCGATCGTCTCGCCCTCGGTCGCTATATCGAGCTCAGGACAATAGGCCACGTAGCCTCCGACTTCCAAATCAGGCGTAAACTCCACCGTGATTTCAATCGCTCGTGGCATTTCTCTTCTTTCCTCCCTCTCGCCCCTTAGGACATAGATAAATAGTCGCTAGTAAATATGTCTTTCAATCGTTTTCACCCCGGCCTCACCGTTCCAGCCAGAAGATGTAACAGAATCATGATATTTCATACCTGCATTAGCCGTAATACCCAATCCGATAGGTTCTCTACACCTGCAAGGAGTGCCGTGGCTCTTTATCACCTCCACGTTCGAGAGGATCGTCAACGTGGTATCAGCGGCAACGAAGACGATGCTCGGGACGCCCTCACACGTTCGAATGCTTGAGCACCTAAAAGACGACCGACCATTCAAACTAAGATCCTTTAAGTATATAGTTAAACACTAAACTTTTAATACTTACCTTTCCTATCTTAGATCATGTCTAAACCCGAACAGATCCCTATTCGGCGACATGAGAGTGTTGATGAGCTGGACAAGCGAATAAAGACGCTGGAAAAGGATGCAAAAATCTTGAAGCGGCTCTACTTTATCAAATATCGATATGCGGGTGAAAGTGTTGAGTGTGCCACGAGACAGGTCGGTATCACGAAGTGTGTGGGATACATCTGGCAGAAGCGATGGAATGAGCTGGGTTATGCCGGTTTAGTGCCACGATTTGCTGGCGGTAGACCATCCAAGCTCCGAGGAGAGCAGAAAGAGCAGCTCTACATGCACCTCAAAGAACGCGATGATTGGACAACGAATGAAATCCGCGAGTACATACGGAACGCCTTCGGGGTCGAGTATACGCTGAAACAGGTACGAATCATTTTGAGGAACTTTGGAATGCGGTATGCCAAGCCGTATGCACACGATTACCGGAGACCTGCCGATGCAGAAGAATGTTTAAAAAAACCTTGGCACAATACATGATGAGACAATCATTGGATTTCTCGACGAGACCTCGCCGCAGACAACGGCGAATACGCAGCGACTATGGTCGTTTGGCAAACCAGTACTATGGAAAAACACAACGAAAATACGAGCAAACACCTTTGGCTTTTACGCGCTCAATGGCACCTCAGTTATTGACTTCATATGCGACTCGCGGAAAGAATCGGTGTGTGAATTTTTGAAAACGATACGTGCGTTCAATCCTAAATGGAGAATTGTCGTGCTTCTCGATAATTTCATGTCACATCATGCGAAGCTGACCGAAGCGTGTGCCGCTGAATGTGGCATCAAGCTGGTCTATCTGCCAGCTTATTCGCCCGATTTGAATCCGATCGAGTTTATATGGAAGAGTATCAAACGTGTCATCTCTCAGACCTTTATCCCAGATCTCTCTTATTTGATGTGTTTGATCCGTGAGCACTTTGAGGCATTTTCGTCACGGCTTAGCTTTGCACAAGGATGGATAGAACGATTTCTAGACCAAGAGGTTAAGTATAAATTGTTTGGTCCTTAACTATAAACGCGAGCGATATATGCAAAGATCTTCCTCATTCGTGACTTTAAAATCCCTTAACGGTTTACCGTAACGCTTCTATCGCTTCTTTAATTCGCTGTAAAAACTTATCCGCATTCTAGTACTGATTCCGCCTCTTCGTTACTGGGCTCATAAAAAATATCGTAATCCGCTTTTTCGCGCTTTGTCTGTGCTATTGCCAAGCTCTTTGCATACCATTCTTCAATAAGACCTTCGTTAACAAATTGCAAACCGAACTGAGAGACTACACCTGTATGTGTCTTCGAAAAAAGACCGCGCAGGGCAAGCAAAGCTTTTGCAGCGTGAAACATCGAATAATAGGCCTCACTAATAACATCAGTAAACATATTATTTTCAAACAAAAGGCTTGCTGATCTGAGCTTCTCCTCTGCTCGTTCTAAATGCTTCTCCGAATCTTTCATATAATATTATCCCTTCCTTTAAAACATTCATTATGAAAGAATATCCATTCTTTACTAAAAAATTGAAATGATCTTTATCCATGTTTTTTGCTGATATAAGTTCGCCGTGTTCTAATAACAAGGGATATGATATGTTAACTAACTCATCTAACGTAATATCCCCCACTACTAAAATATCAATATCAGAATCCTCTTTCGCCTCGCCCCTCGCTACTGATCCAAAGAGAATGACACCGTCTATCCTCTCCCGATACTGCTCAAGAATCCTCTTGAGGAATTCAGCCACCACGTTCTGATATCTCTTTTGAAGTTCCATGCACGTACCTAACCTAAAATCCAGTGCCCCTAAAAGATAGTACAAAAACAGGTACTTATAAAGCTTCCGAATTACTCGCTTCTTGGCGCCCTGAATATGTCACCAAACGCGAAATTGCCCGCGCTGGACGTTCTAATCTATGGTGGAATGGGCAATCCCCTTCCTCAGTCTCACTGCAAGCCAGCCATCAATCACCTCAGCCAGATTCTTACGGCACTCCTCGAGCGTTTTGCCTGTCGCCCACACCCCGGCGAGCTCGGGTACTTAGCCATAATACGACTCCTCATTCTCTATAAGCTCATACCTCGCTCTCATCAACGCCGCTTCGATGTATTCGGCAATCTAGTAATTAGGACGCCAATCCTCTTTCAGGTGCTCAACCTATGATTAAAGAACTCTATCAATTTTTTATCCTGCGCTCAATTATCCTGAGGATGTCTTCAAAACCAATTTCATATGATTCTTCAAGTTCAGGTGTATGCTTATGATGGGGAAACGTTCTAATCTGCCGGTGGTGTGGTGAGTTATCCCACCTGATTCTCAGGGTACCATTCGAATCTTGCCAGTGATAGGAGTGGAGTAAAGATAGTCCATTTCTTTTACATATTCCCGTATATGAAGCTCACTCTACCTTATCGAATAATATAGCCTTTATCTTGAGATAATAGAAATCTTTACCTTGTTTGAAATCGAGTATTTCATAACCCGTGAAGAGCCTGTGTTTTAGTAATTCTAACGTCTTGAGCATCTTCTATAGCTCGCAATTTGGCCTCTAACCCGCAAGCTCGCACGGTACGCCTGCCACTTGGGATAAACATCCCACCGTTCAAAAACCTCCGGCTCGGCCTTCAGCCGACGTTCAAACTCCTCCAGGGTGCAGCCATACTTCTACTCAAAGACCGTGCAAAATCTTCGGCCCGCCGACACGCCAAAATGGTCAAGGTCGAGCAGCCAGAAGATGCAATAAAATCAGGATCCTTCAACCTGCCTTAGTTGTAACGCCCAATCCGAACACGGAATACGAAGCATTTCGTTGACCGTACTCATGTGAATGTCCAAACACCAAAAGAGTTATCAATATAAAATAGGCGATTGGCATGCTGGAAGGAGAAATATGGGGTGCACCCCACTTCGGGTCTTCTCGCCTTCTTCTTTGATGACTGTTATCGTCTCTTCCTGTTTGGTGATCATCAGATCCTGCTTCTCGATCATCACGTCCATTTTACCGAGCATAGCATCCTGCTTCCCGATCATTTTGGTCATATCGGTCCGTGCGAGATCGAGTCGTTCGCCGAGTTCCTCTGCCATATCTCCTCGTTTTATCTCGAAATACTCGAACTCGCCGGTTGCATGCTCAAAACGGATCGCCAGGTCTTTCACCTCGATAGGGTACGTTGTTATCCTGATCCGCTCAACAAACGAGTCAAGAGCAGACCGCTCACCTTCACACACGATCCTGACATCGTACGGTTTCACATTCTGCACATAGCCCGTAAGCTCCAGGTCACGCGCGGCTCGTTCACCCTCGTCCCGGTATCCAACCCGCTGCACCTGGCCGCGGGCGATGATCTCCGCTCGTGCGTGCATGGCTTCAAATCTTATTAAGTCGGTGGATACTAAAAAACCTTTTGCGCACCTCCACCCCACCTCCTCTATGTTCAGGAGGAAGGCTCTTCGCCTTAGTCTTCGCGGCAGCGAAGACGATGATCGGGATGCCCGTACTCCCTCGATAAATCTAAGAGCCGTGCTTGCGCACCTAAACATAATCAGCACGAATGTTAAAAAACGGTCAAGGACACGAGAGCGAGCGCGTAACTTTTATAGGGTACTACAACGTAGCTAAAACCATGGTGGGGAACGCATGTCAAAAAATGTACTACAAGTGAGGATGCCGGAGAAATTGGCTGAAGCGATTGAAGGGCTTGTTCAACAAGGGCTCTACAAAAATCGGAGTGAGGTGGTGATCGATGCGGTGAGACATTTTTTCGGCACCGAGAAGAAGAGTAGTATCGCAGTGCTTATCGAACGGCAGCTTATGGGTATAAGCGAGCAGACCGGCTACAGTAAAGAAGAGCTGGACGAGTTATGGGATACCGTAAGGCAGAGTGAAGCGTGGAAAGAACGTTTCGGTGAACGTACAGATGAAGTCATGGCTACCTTGAGGAAGCGAAGATGATCTTTATTGATACTGATATCTTCGTCATCGATAAGTTATTCCCAAACGATGATAGGTATGAAATTAACAAAACGTTTTTAAATGAAGCGGAAGAAAAAACAACCTCAATATTTAATTTGTTCGAACTGCTCGGTATAGCATCGTTCAATCTAAATGAAGTTGAGCTTACAAAGTTATTTAAAGGATTTGGAGATGTTTATGGCGTGAAAATACTCTATCCGTCAACTGCTTTTATCTCGGTGAATGAGTTTGTCGGAAACCTCTTTGAGCATGTATTTCAGAAGATAACGCTGAAAATGGGCTTTCAAGACGCATTGATCCTGACGGTTGCAGAAGAACATCTGTCGTCAAGATTTGTTACTTGGAATACGAAGCAGTTCGTTGATCGCACTCATGTGACTGTCCTAACACCAAAGGAGTTCCTTGAAAATCGATAGGGCGATCGGCATCAGACAGCGATGATAACATGAATGGCGGAGTTAAGAAAACGAGAGCAAGCGCGTGATATTTATGAAGCGCTCAGAGAGGTTTACTTATAACTGTCTTCAGGCAACAGAAAAGTGGTCATAAAACCTGAGCTGCAACTTATACTATTGCTGAACGTGACGCGATTGCTACTAGGAGAAAATGGCGAGGCACACACACTGAAGCTGTTTTATAGAACGCGCGTTAATAAAATCCGTTTTGAAAATTAGGACTTTTATATTTGATATTTTTTGTTATTTGTGATTTGAAATTTGAAGTTTAAATCAGTAAACAGTACCTGCTGCATGGTTTTCTTCCTATTGTTCAAATAAGGTAATACCCTTGATCATCGCATTCTGCACAACAGGATTATCTAACTCCTCCTCGGTGTACGGGAAAAGTTCGATCGGGAAATCTACCGAGAACTTCTCGCTCCATTCCTCTATGCGCGTCAAAAACGGTGCACTTGACTGTTTCAATATAATTAAAATATCTGCGTCACTGCCCGGCACGGCACGGTTCTCCGCGAGCGACCCAAATAAGACGATCTTCACGACGTTCTTATCCCCCGTACCCACTTTCTGGGCGGTTCTGTACAGCTCCGCTCGCAAACGCTCCTGGTCAAGCCAGAAAACCTTGACAGAATTCAATGATTCTTCGACTATAAACGATTGCATGCTCTGCATCCTCCCGTGTGAAATATTCGTACGGGCTTCCGGATTCAAAACCATTCGGATATCGGGTGGGGACATAATATTTGTCTAAACTCCGGGCACACTGAAACAGGTCCTCATGTACCGCCTCGCGCCGCGCCAGTGCTTTCAAAAGGTCTAAGATCGAATGACCCCAGGCAACCGCATGGAACTTCTGGAATACCGCTTTCAACGCTTTCTCCGCCGCTTGGTGCGCAACAAAACAGGACCATTCATATATTTCATCATGCAGCAGCTCTTCCGCTACGTGTAAATCACGCTCTGCTTGATCCATCCAGTCTTTGCTTCTCTCTGGCATAGTTAGCGCTCAAGCATCGTCTGCTTCTTCAGAGCTCAATCCTTCCGGTTAGTTCAGCTCAGAGAATGGTATGTATTATAGTCTGTAGGTATTCGCCGTTAATAAAACCGTCCTGAGTCGTCCGTTCCGTTTAGCTCACGGTCACGCTCTTCGCCAGGTTCCGCGGCTTATCGGGATCGAGCCCGCGCAGCACCGCAAGCTCGTAAGCGAGCACCTGCATCGGGATGATCTGAATGATCGGGTTCAGTTCCTCCGCTTCCGGGACTTTGATCCAGAAATCGAAGATCGCCTCGCGTTCCGGAGCGACTCCAATGATGTACCCGCCGCGGCTCTTTATCTCCTCCGCGTTCGAGAGTATCTTCGCCTTGTTCTCCGCGGCAACGAAGACGATGCACGGGGTGCCTTCCTCGATCAGCGCCAGCGGCCCGTGCTTCAGCTCACCGCCGGCGAACGCTTCCGCATGGATGTATGAGACCTCCTTTATCTTCAACGCCGCCTCCAAAGCGGTCGCATACTGCAGCTCGCGGCCGATGAGATAGATATGATCCTTATTATAGAGCTGCGCAGCGAGCTGCTCCAGATACTCACGCATCGTTCGCGAAGTCAGGTTAAAAATATCGATATACAGGCTCCCGAGCTTCTTCAAGCCGTCCTCGTACTTATCTGCCAGTGCATAGGCGAGCAGTGCCATGAGCACGACCTGTGACGTGTAGGTCTTCGTGGAGAGCACGCAGAGTTCAAGCCCGCTTTTCATCATCAGGAGCGCGTCGCTCTCCCGCGTGAGGATCGAGCCCTCGCGGTTCACGATCCCTACGACCTTGCTGCCACGCCGCTTCGCCGCGTTCACCGCATCCAAAACGTCCGCGGTCTCGCCCGATTGCGAGATGGCCAAAACTAACGTGTCATCCGTTAGAAAGTCCTCATAATGCTCGAATTCCGAGGCCAGGACGGTATTCACGTGCACCTTCGCGATCTTCGAGAAGAGGTAGCTGCCAGCCAGACACGCGTGATAACTGGATCCACAGCCGATGAAGAACGTGCCAAACGCGTGGCGCATCGTATCACAGATGCTCCGCACTCCGTCTTCCTCCTGCTGTAACGCTCTGAGCAGCGTCTCATCCTGCTCACTGAGTTCCTTCAGCATGAAGTGCTCGAACCCGCACTTCTTTGCCTCTTCCGCATTGCACGTGATGCAGTCCACCGGGCGTGTTACCGCTCGACCATCGGTTAAATTGTAAATCCGCACTGTCTGGTTATCGTCCGCGACGAAGACATCGCCACTTCTCAGATAGATGACTTTATCCGTCCACTCCAGGAACGCGAGCACATCGGACGAGGGGAAGATCCCGTCTGCTCCGATACCGATACAGAGTGACCGCGAGCCTTTTCGCGCACCAAGGAGCTTCCGCTCACCGTTCCGTATCGCGAGAATGGTATAGCTCCCTTCGAGCAGTCGCAACGCGTTACGAAACGCATCCTCAAACTCGAAGCCGCGCTTCATGAACTCCTCCACGAGGTGCGCAATCGTCTCAGAGTCTGTTTCAGATCTGAACGTATGCCCGTTCTCGATCAAGCACGCTTTCAGTTCCCGGTAATTTTCTATTATGCCGTTATGAACGATCGCGATCTCATTATTGCAGTCTGTATGTGGGTGCGCGTTCCCAATGGAAACTTTACCGTGCGTCGCCCACCGGGTATGGGCGATTCCTATCGTCCCCTCTCCAGCTTCGAATGAGATCTCACTCAGTTTTCCCACAGCTTTCTGCAACTGCAGCTCAGCAGCGCAGAGCGCAATACCGGCCGAATCGTAGCCACGATACTCCAGCTTTTCCAGACCGCTCGTCAGGTACGGAAACGCTTGCTTGAGTCCGATGTACCCGATAATACCGCACATCGATCTTTCTCTATACCCGCCTTCAAGTAAATAAAACTTGCTATCGCCGGTCTGATCCGAACCTCACTCACGACCTCGTTTCTTTACCGTGTTCTCCGCCGGGGGGATCCTCACCCTAACGCGCTTCGTAAGTACCGGCACCAACCGCTTTATCTGGATCTCCCCGCCATCATCCATCGTATACTCGTTGATGGGCACCGCCGGGGATTTGCCGTTTACCTCATAGATGTAAAAACCTTCCTCGCCGTCGATTGACGCAATGAACTCCTTATCTCCTACTTTCTTGATCCCGATCCCGTCAACCTCCTTCAGCGCATCCAGGATATTTATACCCCTCTGCGTGTGCACTTCGTAATCCCCACTGAACGTATCCATCGCGTCGTACAGCCGCTTCCGGTTCGCGGAGAGCACGTGCGTCCGTCCAAAGGCCTTGCGATGCACCAGATCGGCATCCTCTAAGCGCTTGACATGCTTCGCAGCCACGGGTACCGAGATGCCCAGTTCATTCGCCAGACCGGAGATATGATACTCGTCTTGCAGCAAAAGCCGCAGCATCTCCATCCGCGTCTTACTACTCAGCGCTTTGAAGATCACCGGTACACTTCCTCCGCTCATGATTCAAACTATAAGTAATCTAGCTTATAGCTATTGCTCTGCAGTAGTTATATAATATAACTCTTCTGCTAGCTGTGCTATGTATCGCTTCCCCTTCTCCTCGTCTTCGAGCCGTGCCAGCCATTCGCTCGGGATCGCCTGGTCGCCGTAGTATGCGCCGCAGATCGCGCCCGTCATGGCGCCGATCGTATCGGTATCGCCGCCCAAACGTATCGCAGAGGCGACACTGCGCTCAAAGTCTTCATACCGCAGGAAGGAATAGATCGCCGTGGGCACCGAGTCGAACGCAGCCATGCCATTGCCCAGCTCGGCAATGATCTCACCGCTCCGTGCTCCAGCTCGTAAAAGCCGCTCCATGCGCCTGAGCTTCTCCTTATAGAGCTCGTGCTGCACAAAATCCTCGAGCTGAGACAGCATCTCATCGCGCTCATCGCGTAACGCCAGCGCGATCGCGAACGCCTGTAGCGCTGCACCTTCTTTACCCAGCTCGTGCGTATGTGTTATCTGGCTCGAACAGTATGCGACTTCTCTCAGTTTCTTCCTATCAGCATAATACAGGAGCCCCACGGGCGCAATGCGCATCGCGGCACCATTGCCATATGAGCCCCTACCCCCGAACAGGCCCTGCGCCGCTTCGTCCCACCGGGCACCCGCTCGCAGTCGTTCGAATGCGGCTCGCGAGCCCGGGCCGTAGCCACGCTTCGGGTTCATGTTACGAACGAGCGTTCGCGCCATATCCGCACCATCAAAACCAGCATGCCTGACTAACGACTCCGCCACGCCGATCATCTGCTCGGTGTCGTCAGTATAACGACCTCCTACCAGCTCTAACCGTCCCGCATCACCGTAGACCTTTACGACCCGCGCGCTGCTCCAACCTTCCAGCGGCGCGCCTAATGCGTCCCCAATGGCCGTGCCGAGGAGTGCACCGATGAATTTCGATCTCAGGGCCGCCCGTTTCCGCTCAGCCAGCATAGCATATCTCCTATCTATTAAAAAATAGCACGTTTTATTACCGTTAACTGCTAAGAACAATAATAAGATGACGAGCGCAAACACGAAATCCAATTCTGATTCGAAGAAGGCGATATTATTGGTCTGCGACGGCCTCGGTGATCGTCCTTCTGTACAGGGCATGACCCCGCTCCAGGCGGCAGATACGCCACATTTGGATGCACTCTGCACAGCGGGTATCTCCGGCTTGCTGGATATTATCTCTCCGGGTATCGTACCCGGTAGCGACACGGCGCATCTTGCACTCTTTGGCTATGATCCGTACCATAATTATCCCGGCCGGGGTGTCTTTGAAGCGCTCGGCGCGGACATACCGCTGCATGCGGGCGACGTGGCCTTTCGCGCTAATTTCGCGACCGTGGACGCCGAAATGCGTGTGCTCGATAGGCGAGCAGGTAGAAAGGGGAGCAAGGAACTGGCTGCGCTGCTCGATGGGCTCGACATCGAGGATGTCAGAATCACACTGAAAAATACCACGCAACATCGCTGCGCCGTTGTCATGAACGGCGAGGGGCTCTCGCGCTATGTCTCCGATGTGGATTCGCACGTGGCCGGGGCGCTCGTACAGGACTGTAAGCCCCTGAAGGACGGCGCGGCCGAGCGGAAGACCGCGCGTATCGTAAATACCTTCATCAAGCTCAGTTACGAGCTCCTTAACGAGCATCCGATAAATGCGGAACGGAGACAGAAGGGTGAACTGCCCGCGAATATCATATTGATGCGCGGTGCGGGCACGCCCGAGCCGATCACGTCGCTTCATGAACGCTTCGGTTTCAGCGCCGCGTGCGTCGCCGGCGCCTCACTCTATAAGGGCGTTGCGCAGTACGTCGGTATGGACGTTTTACCGGTGGACGGTGCGACCGGTAAGGCAGATACGAACTTAACGAACAAGGCGAAGGCGGCGTTACAGGCACTGGAAGAGCACGACTTCGTCTTCCTGCACGTGAAGGATACCGATAATCACGGCCACGACGGCGATTTCGAGGGCAAGAAAGCGATCATAGAGCGGGTGGACGCTGAGCTTGTGGCACTACTCAAAGACGCCGGGGCATACCTTGCCGTTACCGGCGACCACAGCACGCCCGTAGCCATAAAAAGGCATTGCAGTGATCCCGTTCCCCTTCTCATACATGGCACGGGGGTGCGGACGGACAACGTCACGAAATTCGACGAGCTCTCGGTCGCGTCCGGCGGCTTGAACCGGATAAGGGGGCTCGATTTGATGCCCATACTGGCCGACTTTATGGGCTATTACGTGATGTACGGCTCCTGATCTCCCTCCTGGAAGGCGAGTCCGCAGCGCCGCGACTCTTCTACGCCAGACGGATGAAGGAGCACTTCACTTCACTTCACCTCAGCTCCTCTTCCGCGGCCGCTAAAATCTCCGCTTCCCGCCGCTTCCACAGCCGTTACCTCCGAACAGTAACGAACCCCGCGCGGCTATTTCAACGGGATGGATCCCTCCCCCAATTTCACGCGGGACACTGCTTGTTCACGTGCCCAACTCCCAGGAGCTGAGATACGTCCGCTGCTCGGCGGTCAGTTCTTCGATCTCGATGCCCAGCGCATCCAACTTCATGCGCGCTACCTGCTCATCAAGCTCCCGCGGCACGGTATATACCTCGTTACGCAGTCGCCCCTGCTGCTCCACGATGTAGCGAACGCATAAGGCCTGATTCGCGAAGCTCATGTCCATGACCTCCGGCGGATGCCCGAACGCGGCGGCAAGATTCACGAGCCGGCCTTCCGCGAGTACATATAACCGCCGTCCGTCCTCCATGCAATACTCCCGCACCTCGGCTTTTGCCTCCTTACTGGCTACAGCAAGCGCTTCAAGGTCCGGAATATTGATCTCGACGTTGAAATGCCCGGCATTCGCGATGAGAGCGCCGTCCCTCATCAGCTCGAAATGCTCCCGCCGTATCGCGGAGATGTCACCGGTGACCGTGATGAACAGATCGCCGACCTTCGCCGCCTCCTTCATCGGCATCACGTAATAGCCATCCATATGCGCCTCAAGCGCCTTCCGCGGATTGGCCTCCACCACCACCACCTTCGATCCGAGCCCCCGCGCCCGCAGTGCGACGCCGCGACCGCACCAGCCATAGCCCACAACGACGACCGTCTTGCCGGCGAACAGGAAGTTCGTCGCGTTCATGATGCCGTGCAGAGTTGATTGTCCGGTACCGTAGCGGTTATCGAACATCATCTTCGTCTCCGCGTCGTTAACCGCGATGACCGGAAATTCGAGCTTTCCAGCCGCGGAGAGCGCTCGTAACCGAATAACTCCGGTCGTCGTCTCTTCGCAAGCGCCGATGATGCCCGCAATACCGCGCTCGTGTACCCGCGCGATCGTATCCGCGCCATCATCAAGGATGATCTCGGGCCCGTGCGCCAACGCTTCGTCCAGACACGCGTAGTACTCCTGCTCATTTTCACCCCGGAAGGCGTAGACGTGGATACCGTCAGCCGCGAGCGCGGCAGCGACATCATCCTGCGTGCTGAGCGGGTTCGAGCCCGTTAACGCGATCTGCGCACCACCGTCGCGGAGCGTCAGGATGAGATTCGCCGTTTCCACCGTGACATGGAGGCAGGCGGTGATCTTCACGCCGGCAAGGGGGTGCTCCGCTTTATAACGCGCTCGTAATAACTGCAGCACCGGCATCTGCCGTCGTGCCCATTCGATCCGATTCCGACCCTCGTTCGCAAGGGTTATGTCCTTAACCACAAAATCGCGCATTAATTATACTACCCACCGGTGACTGATGAACCATGGATTTCTGATACTATAATAAAAACCCTTTTATCTTTGTAATGGCTACCCGAGTAGTGTAGTGCGTGGGTAGGAAAAGGGGAACCAGATCATGATCGTAAAAGAGATACTTGATGAAAGCGTCCTGACGCTGGCTGAGGCTAAAGAAACCCTGCAAGCTCTGCGGGCCCCCCGTGCCAGGGGCGCGGAGAAGGAAGAAGAGGGCGCGACGGAGGAGATCCGGTACGAGCGAAGGAAAGCCTCTGAGCATACCTCGAAATTCGCGAAACTGAGTGCAGAAAGTTCCCGTGCACTGGTTGATGAGTTGCGCGAGTTACCCAAGATGAAGGAGAGCATTGCGGTACGAATTGCTGATTTGGTGCCCAAGAGCCCGAACGAGGTGCGGGCGATCTACGCGAAGGAGCGCTTCACGCTCACCGAGGCGGACATCGAGAGTGTCCTGGACGCCATCGCGAAGCACGAGTGAGTATTTGATTGAGATTCTTCGTAAGCAGGAGCGCCTTTTAGGAGGAGATTAAAGGATGAGAGGCTATCCGCATGAGAAGCGGGGGAAGATGGAGAAAAGTACCGCCGGACGGCAGAAGCGGAAAGAGATATACGCACGCATCCTCGATTTCCTCCACTACGGCCATCTTGATGACGGTCGGCCGGTCTATCAGAAAAAGCCGCTGGCTCAGGCAGTGGGTGAAGAGCAGTTCGTCTTGATCGAGCTTTCTCCGAAGAAGGATAAAGTCTTTGAGCTTTATGAGCGCGTGTATATCGGCGAGGGCGAACGTGAGAAGATCGATCACGTCATCAAGCGCTTGCGATACGAGGAGCTAACGCCAACGGCGAGGGTTGAGCTGCATTACGTCCTGGTGATCATCGTTGAAGAGAACGAGGAGCGGTTCATCAAGGCCTTTAACAATGCGAAACCCATCACGACGCGACTGCATACGCTCGATCTCTTCCCCGGTATCGGGAAGAAATTGATGTGGGCGATCGTGGAGGAGCGGAAGAAGGGCGAATTCGCCAGCTTCGACGACCTCACCAAACGCGTGAAAGGGCTCCATCACCCCGAGAAGATACTCGCAAAACGGATCGAGGACGAGATCATCGATGAGCACATCAAGTACCGGCTCTTTACGCCCTAGTGGGTCTTTTGGCTTGCGCTCATGTGGAGCACGGAGAGCGGCGATAAGCGCCGTCAAGTAACTACCGGCAAGACTAAGCCCAAAAGAAGCCCTATGCCGCTGATCTGTAGATTGCGGGAACTCGTCCAGCCGAGAAAAGCATGATGATCTCGAGATCTACCGTTCTGAGTGGGATGAGTAAGGCTCTGGTTGAGCATTCGCAGAAGCGGCGCTCTCTAATAAAGCGAGATAAGAAAAGGTGAGCACTCAGCATGGACCGCAAAAACACCGTTATTATTGTGCTTACTCTGCTGCTCATTCTTTCGGTCTCCACATCATACCTCCTGTATCAGCACCAGCAGCTGCAGCTTGAAGCGCAGCGAGCGCTTATTGAGCACCTGCTCGAACTCCAGCCGGCCAAAACCGAACCGCCTCAAATCGTTGAACCGTTCGTCCGTGCCAATCAGACCCGCGCGGACAGTCGGACGAGCGCGAACATCGTCGCGGTGGCCAGCGACACCCGCCAGGGCCTGATGGGCACGGTTACGGTCGAGCTGAAAGAAGGAACGGGAAACGTGCTGGTGAATACAGACCCCTTCGTCGAGCCGGACACGCAATACTCTATCCGGGAAGCTGTGGAGGCCGCGGCGGCGTTTTCACAGGTGAATATAACGGATAAGGACATCCTCATTTCCTTCGCGATCAACGGTACCGTGATCGGCGGCCCGTCAGCGGGCGCGGCGACGACCATCGCCACAATCGCCGCGCTCGAGGGGAAGTCGGTGCGGCTCGACGGTGTTCTTACCGGAACGATCGAAGAAGACGGCTCTATCGGTCAGGTCGGCGGTGTGTTCGATAAAGCGGTCGCGGCTGAGAAGCACAATATCTCGCTCTTACTCGTTCCTTACGGTCAGAAAACGATCGTGTATTACGAGCAGCAGGTGGAAGAGCAGCAGATATTCGGCTTCTCCTTCTCGCGCGTCTATTACACGCCCAGAGAAATCGATCTCGACGAGTATATGGGTGATTCGATGGAGGTGCAGGAGGTGGCGAGCATCGGAGAAGCGGTCTCCTACATGGTTCTGTAAGGTTGTCCGCTCGTGTTTGCTGGCTCATGCATACCCCTTTTACCCCGCGCGTCAGGCCAGTTCTTCATACGCTAGATTTAAAAACATTCCGTAAACTTTATATATTCGTTCCGATTACCTTTACGTAAGTATGGCTACGAAGGGCAAGCGACTGGGAACCGTGCTTCACGTGCTGAACGATCAGGTGATTGTCCGGTCTGGGAAGCTCAATATCAAGCGCGTGCTCAATGCGACCGTCGTGACCGCGGAGAAGCAGCAGATTGGCACGGTCTACGACGTCTTCGGGCCCGTTGGCCATCCCTACGTAAGTATAAAGGTCTTTGCTTCTGTGAAGCGCGAAGAGCTGCCGCAGATGACTGTGTTTCTTCGCTGAGCTGAGCTGAGCTGAGTTCAGCGAAGCGAAGCGCGGGGCAGGAGTAGAAAGGCGATGATGCTCGAGGAAGGGGAGAAGTCGGAACGTGCGGAGGAGACACGGAAAAGATCAGAGCTTGATCGAGAGCGATTACAGCGGCTCAGCGAGCGTCAGCGCCGTAAGAAATTGAGTCGCACGATTGGCAAACAGCGGCTACGTGCACAGGACGAGATCGAGCGGCTCTCCGCGCTACTCGTTATTCCCGAACAGACTCGAGAAGAGAGCTTGACGATTTACCGGGAAGCATGGGAGCACGATTTGATCCACGGCCGGTCCATTGAGAAGATACTGGCTGCGTCCATTTATATGGCCTGCCGTAAGGAAAACGTGCCGAGAACGCTCGACGAGATCGAGAACGCTACGAACGTGGGTCGCAAGGATATCATAAAGACAAGCAAATTACTGGCCAGTCGTCTCGATATGCGCCTTGTTCCTGCACATCCCCGCGATTACGTGAGGCGATTCTGTGCGAAGCTGAATTTGGCAAAGACGGTCGAGCAACGTGCGCTGGTGATCATAAACGAAGCAGTTGAGAAGCATATCACCAGTGGCCGAGGGCCGACGGGCATTGCAGCATCAGCTATTTACATCGCGGCGATCCTCTGTGGCGATCGGAAGACGCAAAAGGACGTTGCCGAGGCCACCGGCGTTACCGAGGTGACCTTACGGGTACGCTACAAAGAGCTCGCACGTGAGCTCGGCTTGCAGGTGGAGTAACTGGAGCGTTCACTCCCAGCGAACGAATGAATAACAATGCAATAAATGCTCGTAACTTCCTCTTATCCTCATGGAGCGACGCAGACGAGCAACGCGGGCTTTTGATGTCATTCCCGCAGTGGACTTGAAGGGCGGCAGATGCGTCCAGCTGCGGCAGGGCAAAAAAGATGCGGTGATCTTCTCGACCACGCAGGATCCCGTGGAGATTGCCGCGCACTGGGTGCAGCTCGGTGCGAAGCGGCTTCATATCATCGATCTCGATGCGGCACTACAGGAGAAGCAGACCAATTTCGAGCTGGTAGTGCGCATCGCTGAGACCATTGGAGCGCAGGGTCGCGCGAAGATCGAGGTGGGCGGTGGGATTCGAACGTACGAAGCTGCGGTGAAACTCCTCGAGCTCTGTTCCGGAAAGGGCGTGGATCGCATTATCTTCGGGACCGCAGCGCTGCACTTACCGGAACTCATACGTGATATTGTCACGGCGTTTTCGGCCCAGCGCGTTATGGTCGCGTTTGATGTGCGCGGTGGAGCCGTGGCGATCGACGGCTGGCGAGAACTAACCGGGGTGAAGGCGACAGAAGCAGCACAGCAGGCTGAAGAGTTGGGCGCTGGCAGCTTACTCTTTACGAACATCGATGTCGAAGGACTGATGCGCGGGATCGAGCCGAAAATCGTGCAAGAGTTCGTTCGCTCGGTGCGCGTTCCGGTCGTCATCGCAGGCGGCGTCAGCAGTTCTGCGGATATAGCACAAATAAAAGCTGCAGGTGCTTGTGGCGCAGTACTCGGGAGCGCGTTGTACAAGGGCAATCTCGATTTCGCCGCGCTCATACAACAATTCCAGGAATAAGCGGTCCGGTATGGCGCACTGAAAGGCTCGAACGGAAGTTCGATAGATAGACCGCATGCTGGGGGCTACAAACTATTTCGTAAACGCCGCCGACAGGA